>JAIXXU010000052.1 GCA_027490595.1 Pseudomonadota bacterium | reverse complement strand
TTTGACCTCTGAAAATTGCAAAGACCTCCCGATAAATTTCTGGAATCAAGCGAACAAAACACTCGTGGTTTGTTGGTTGCGGCCCATGGTTGTAAATCGTCCATTGTCCTCAAGGTGGACAAGAACAGAAGCCAATACCAAATTTCCAAATACTCTGAATCGCTTGTTGAAAAGCATATTGGGTCTCATTGATGAAACTCATTGTGACGATAGGCAAGTAAAGTTCATTTTAACAGAAGGAGGGTTGAATCAATTTCTTGGGGGGACTGAGTTTGCCAAAACAATTCCTAGTGTTTTAAAATTGTTTGTTAGGGTTAACATTAATATTAAGGTGGTTTTATGAAGAAAATTCGTTTGGGTCTTGTCTCTGCATTTTCCGTGCTTTCCTTAGTTTCAGCTGGTTCGTCCTATGCGGCATCTCATAATGGTCTGCCAGAGGCTCTGAATAGCAAGAACTTTTCTTTTGATATGTTAGCACAAAGTCGTTTCAGTCTTGTTGATACAACAAGAGGTTCTACGATGGATTCTTTTTCTCAACTCGCTCGCTTTGGTGCAAATTATAAATTTAAAAGGCTATCTTCATCGCTTCTTCTTCAATTTGATGGCGGTTCCGCTGGTGATACTGGTGGGAACACTCGTATCTTGGAAGCTTCGTTAGGTTACAAGTTGCTTGATTTTGGTGACAGCTCATTGACTGTTACTGGTGGGCGTGAGCACCTTTCCAGTTCTGTCATCTACGCTCCAGATGCATTTAACTCCTATCTTGCTACCAACCTTGCAAACCAGTACTTGGGCGAAGACGGAATTGGCTTAACCTATGAACTATCTACTCACATGATTAATTGGGCGTTTGGTGTTGGTACCTACAATGCATTGCCAGTTAAAGTTCTAACAGCCAATGGTTATCTCACTAGCCAAAGCCCTACATCACAAATTGCGCCTAGCTCCGCATCAGGATGGAATAAGTCTTCACCAAACAGTGGCCGTGCTTACACATTCCAAATGCATGCAGACACACCAGTCATGGAAGGTAAGGCCGTTTTAAATGCTCTTTATGGGTTTCAAGACAAGGCTTCTATGGATTCAAACGCAGCTAGCGTGAGAGATATTGGTTACTTCGAAGGTTCTCTTGGGTATGAAGCAGACAAGAAAGATTTCCAAGCCGGAATTTGGTACCAAGATACAAGCATCGGCAAGCTTTCCCGTAACGTCAGTCCCAACGGTATCACTCAACAACCGGGTGCAGACTATAACTACGTAACGGTAGCAAGGTCTTCCACTGCACCACAAAACACTCTAGGTTTTGGATTCAAAGGAACAAGTGAGCTTTGGGGCTGGTCTAACTTCACTGGAGATAACGTTGGTGATGTCATGACTTTTGGTGGGGGATACCAAAAACTCAATGGTGTATTGCCATCTGTAAACTATGCTCTCACCACTACGGGAACTGATCCTATCACTCCCATGAATAGTGCAAGTATTGATGCTGTGAACCTTGCGGTAGGTTACAAATATTCTGTGGCTGAGTTTGAACTCAACTATGTGAATATGAATGCAGACAAATCTATTTTCTATTCACAAAACAACGTGAAGACAGATTACAGAAATTGGGCTTCTATGGTTTACCTCACAGGAATTATCACCCTCTAATTCCTGAACAGTCCACTACAAAAAGACTTACTTCCTGAAAGTGAGTCTTTTTTATTTTTGAAAAGCAACAGAACGTTTGAATCTGTTCATCCAATTTTCTTTGTAAGATTGAGCTAAAGCGTGATCTCTGATGATGATAAGATTTTCTGAGTTTCGTTTTTGAGCTGACTTTGTAAAGTTAAAGCTACCAGTGACAGTAATATAGCCATCAATAATCATAACTTTATTATGAGCTATGGCTACGGTATTGTCATTCCATAAAGGAATATTATTTTTTGCAAAAAAGTTTGCGACGGAGTGCTTCTCGGTAAACTGACTTTTGTCGAGAATAGCCTTCACGTCAACCCCTTGTTTTTTTGCAAAAACTAAGGCTTTGGCAATAGGCGGACTTGTAAATGAATAAGCTTGAATGAGGATCTCTTTTTTTGCTTGAACAATCGTATCGATCAGGATTTGTGTGCAGTTTTCTTGGGGTGTAAAGCATGTTTCGTAGGAAGAACCCTCTGCAAAAAATTCAAACTTAGCCATAGCTGGCAAAGAGAAAATAAGGATAAAGAATAAAGTTAAATATTTCATATTTGGTAATCTCCTTTTTTGCTATCGGAGATTAATATAAAGTCATTGACAAAACTTCCCATACAGCAATAAAAATAAACAGTTATCTTGTGTTTGATGCTCAGTTTTTAAACACCTTCTTTTTAATTTGTTCGTTGTTAAGAGAAAATGCTAAGCATAAACCAATAAATGCAGCAAATGATATCCATAAAAAGGCATAAGAATAGGCACTGTTTTTTTGTAATTTTAGACAAAGTGCGGAAGAAGCCACGCCTAGCGTGATAGAGAACTGCCTTAAGGCGTTTAAAAGTGCAGCGGCACTTCCCGTTTGAAGGGCTGAGACATCCAGCATGGCCAACGTTTGGACTGTGACGTTTACAAGGCCAATTGACATTCCTCTTAGAAATAAGGTAACACATATTATCAACATTAAAGTTGAAGTTTGCCTGACGAGCTCTCCTACCTGCCACAACGAGATACTGGTGAGAATAAGACCAAGCATGCCAAAAAATACCAAAAACCTAGGACCAAATTTGTTAAACAGTTTTGCAGTGAATGGCATCATCAGGATTGTTCCAAAAGGTTGAAAAAAAAGCATCAATCCAGTTTCTAAAGGTTTAAAATGAAGTTTTGTTTGAAGAAACAAGGAAAATAAAAAGAGAGAGCCAAAATAGCAGATTTGAAGAAATACTTGCAGAATATTTGCTTTTAAAAATAATTTAACTTTGAATAGTCTTAAATCAACAAGAGGGTTTTTGGTAAAAAGACTCCATTTCACCAGAAAAATAATAGAAATCAAACCAAAAAAACAAAAAATTAGTGAGTTAATTGTTTCGACTCCACCATTTGCAACATGTGAAAGTCCAAAAATAATGAAAAAAACAGAAAGACTTGTGAGTACTAAGCCAGGCGTATCTAGATGAGCAAGGGGATTTGTTTTTGTAGGCTTTAAAAAATAAAATGCCATGCCAAGTGCAAGAAAGCTTGTCGGAATATGAACCAAAAAAATATAACGCCAGCTTGAAAAGTGAACAATGAGGCCTCCAAGACTTGGGCCTATAGCGGGAGCAACTAGGGAGGGTATCAAAGTGCTGCTGGCTAATTTTGAGTATTCTTGTGGTTTAAATTCCTGGTAAGTCATTGTCATGCCAACTGGAATGAGGGTTCCTCCAGCGGCGCCTAAAATAACTCTGAGTATGACAAGTTGCTCAAAAGTACGAATGAAAGGACTTACTGCCGAGCCAAGTAAAACAAGAATATTGGCTGCTATAAATATGTTTTTAAGACCGAATCTATCGCCAAGCCATTTACTTGCTAATATAGAAATAGACAAAGCCATTAAATATGCAGTGGAAAGCCACTCAGTATTCATGATTTGTACGTGTAAGGATTCCGCAATATCTGGAAGGGCTACATTTAAAATAGAAACATCCATGCGATCAACAAACAGAATGCACACATAAATTAGTGCAACGATATATTTGTGCTCAATTTTCACAGATTAAAATGACCTCCAAGTTGAGCAGTCCAGAGAGTATCAGTCATGGAACCATTAGAAAGTTGTTTGAGTTTCCAGTCATATTTGCCATAACTAACACTCAAGAAAATATAATTGGGCGACAAAAGTAAGTTGTTTGGAATCCATCTACAAAAAGGTGAAATTAATAATGCGTTTGCATCGTCATAAAATAATTTTTGCGAGACATAAGTTCCATTTATATTAGCACCAACGGACACTTTTTTTGCAATAAAAAATTGAGGTTCAAGCGTTAAGCTCATTTTTTGTTGAACATTTGTTTTTTTATTTTCATCAGGTTGTAAAGCATTCCCTTGATTGACGACGTTTAAAATAGGGAGCTCACTAGGATATGATTCGTAGGTGAGAGCAATTGCGGAAAGAAGTCCTATATAATTCTTGAAATAAAAGGATGAATTATCAAGAAGTCCTATGGTGTTTTTAGGGGTTTGAGCATCAACTCTTCCTGCACCCTCGTATGTGTTATCTTGTGGAAATTGAGAAGGTGAAATTGTCTTTTCAGCAGGTAACGAAGAAAACCAAAGTGTTGTGGTACCCGAAACATAATTGGCAAGGGGTCTTGAAAATACTCCTCCGACAATCATGGCAGAAGCAGGTTTGACAGAGTATATATTCACATTATCTTTATTTTTTCCCGCGATACCTGTGTAGTAGTTTAAAGAAAAAATAGGCTCAAAAAGTCTACCCTCTGAAAGTAATAATTTTGCAGAAATAAAAATTTTAGCCACATATTCAGTAGCCTCGTATTTTTGAGGTTGGCTGTTTTTATAGGAAACTAGTTTGTTTTCAGAATTGGCTCCAATGGAAGACACCGTTTGAGTGCGTAATCCTGCAGCAAATCTGATATTTTCCCACTCTATTCCCCCACCTTGGACAGCAATTTGATCGAATGGATTGCCTATTCCAAAAAGTGAAGAACCTTCAAATTCGAAGGAGCGAACACCAAACCATAGTTGAGCATTCTGGGTATCCCAAGGCACTTCCGCATAAAAGTCCTGGATATTGATTTGATGTGTGGATAGAACTTGCTTATCTACGCCATAAGAAAAGGGCTGCTCCCAGAACTTTAGTATGCGTAGTTTAAATTTACCCCAATTTTTATGTTCCACGTTTCCGAGAAGTGAAATTGTAGGTGGCATGTGAGCAAGAACGCTTGTGGGTTGATTGTTCAGCTTTTGTTTGGGATTGTTTAAAAGTTGAATTTTAGTATCTGACTGTTGGAATGCTCCCTGAGCTTCTACTCCTCCTTGGATGTTCCAAAGGTCTGAAGAAAATATGGGTTCTAGAGCGTGTGCGCTGAAAAAAGATTTTGCAAATAAGAAGAAAAGAAAATAATTTCTAAGGTTGATAAATGAATACAAGTGGATTTATCCTCAGTTTTAAGGAATGATAGGGTGAACGAGGACTGAGTATATAAGATTTTTCAAATAAACATAAAGGGAGTCTCCGCATGATCGCAAAAGTAAAAGAACTCATAGAAACTGAAATCCGTCCAGCGCTCCAATCTGATGGTGGGGATATTGAGCTAGTAGATGTTGAAGATGGGATTGTCAAAGTTCGTCTTGTTGGTGCCTGTGCACATTGCCCCTCAAGTACCATGACTTTGTATGAAGGGGTGGAAAGAATATTGAAAGACAAAATTCCAGAGGTAAAAGGCTTAGAACAAGTTTTTTAAAAAGGAATTAAATTTATGGAATCTAAGCATCTTCTTGAGCGCATGAGATATTCAGAGGGCTCTTTGCCCGAGGGAATCAAAGCAAGCTTAGGAACTTTTTCGTTTGCTGAACGACTTCACGGACTTGCGTCAGAGGGAAGTAAGGTTGTTGTGAACTTTTATTCGGATAGTTTGAACCTTGACCAAAAATCTCAGTTAGAAGAATTTTTAAAAGGTCTTTTGCCCTCTAGTTATACAGATGTCACTATATTTTTTGAAAGAAAAAATAAGGCAACTACCCCTACACCACCATCTGCAGGTGGCGCCTCCCAAAGTGCCAATCGCAGTCATCATTCTGCACAATCGTCAAGGGCGCCATCGTCACCTAAGCCTATTCCAGGAGTGAAACACATTATTGCTGTGGCCAGTGGAAAAGGTGGCGTTGGCAAAAGTACTGTGAGTGTAAATTTATCTGTTGCGCTTCACAATCAGGGTTACAAGGTGGGTATTTTGGATGCGGATGTCTATGGCCCAAGCATTCCAACTATGCTTAATATTCATCAAGACCCTCTTTTAAACGACAATAATAAAATAATTCCACCCGTGGCCTTCGGCCTTAAAGTCATGTCGTTTGGTTTTTTTGCACCTGAAGATACCGCTGTGATTTGGCGCGGCCCCATGATTATGAAAGCCTTGCAGCAATTTTTTTGGGATGTGGACTGGGGAGAACTTGATTTTTTATTGATTGATTTGCCACCAGGCACTGGTGATGCCCAGCTTACTTTAGTTCAAAGTATTCCAATTTCTGGTGCTGTTATTGTGACCACTCCTCAAAATGTGGCTCTTTTGGATGCTGTCAAAGGCATTGCCATGTTTCAAAAAACAAATATATCTATTTTAGGTGTTGTGGAAAATATGTCGACTTTTCATTGCCAGGCCTGTGGAACTGAATCGCATATTTTTGGTTCTGGGGGCGCTCAGCGCGTGTCTGATAAGTTTTCTGTACCACTTTTAGGTCATATTCCGTTGGTTCCAGAAATACGGGCTGCTGGTGATTTAGGGGAACCACTCACTGCCATGCCAGGGCATGGAATGCGCCATCGTTTTTCTGAAATTGCTGAGAAGGTTGTTAGGCTTGTGGTTGCTGACGATCGGACGTCTTCTCCGCAGGGCTCTTAGTTTTTTTGTGTTCCTCTGGAAGGTTAACTTCATCCTGGGCAAGAACTTCGTTTTGGTAGTGATCAATTTCCTCTTGTTGAACTGGCATATGCTGAGGAGTTTTGAGCTCAGGTTTTTTTAGTTTCGGTTTATTTTCATCTTCAATAACAGGCTCATGCAAAAATTGAAGATCTTTTTTCAAATCCTCGGAAATATCCTGAACAGAATTTTGAAGTTCATAAAAGAATTTTTTGCTTTTATGCCAGCTTTGCCAGAATTTTTTTATATTTTCAGGGAGATTTTTATTGCCAAAAAGCACTAGTGCCAAAAGAGCAATAAAGAGAATTTCTCCTGCACTTAAGCCAAACATGAAATATCCTTGCCTTCATTTTTATTTAATTTTAACGTTTGAAAATAGGACTCTAGTTCTTCAAAGACGATATTGATATCTTGTTTTGAATGGTTTGTACTCAATATAAAACGCAGTCGAGCTGTTTGGCGCGGAACAGAAGGTGTTCTGATAGCTCTCACAAAAATACCCTTGTTTTGTAAGTATTCTGCTAAATTTATCGCATCAAAATTATTTCCAAGTACCAGTGGAATGATTGGTGAAGCATCTTGAGAATATTGAAAGGGAATATGGCAAAGGTGTTTTTTAGAAAATTCTATCAGTTTTTTGTTGGTATAATTAGCAATATTCCATAAATTCTCTCTTTTGTTTTCTCCTTCTAATGAGGATATTATTTGTAGAGATTCATGAACGGCGCCAATAACTCCAGGACTTGGTGCCGTAGAAAAAAGCAAAGGCTTCGATTTTTGATACATTCTTTCAGCAAAAATACTATGAAAATAACCAATAAAAGCTCCTGAGCATCCCATCGCTTTTCCGCATCCAGCCGTGATGGCTAATACGTAAGGCTTCAATTGTTGATGGCATGCAAGCCAACCAGCACCCTGTGGGCCGTATATACCCAAGGTATGAGTTTCATCTACAATGAGAAGTGCGTCGTTTTTTTCGCATACGGACAATAAGCTTTGGGGGTTTGGAAAATCTCCCTCCATAGAGTGGAGAGATTCCACGACAATTATTTTCACTGAAGCCTTACTTGCTTGGAGTTTCCGATGGAGTTGCTCAAACTGATTGTGTGGAAAGTACGAACAAGAAATCCCGCTTAGTTTCAATGCGGTATGCAGGCTGGCATGTGCCAGGTGATCCATAAAAATGTGCATAGTTGGGACATTTTCGTCGGAACGCGAAGAAAGCCCATCCATCAAAGCAATGTTTGCCAAAAAACCAGAGGTGACAAAATGACAGGCAGATAAGCCAAGCCATTGGGCACAAGCACTTTCCAGTTCTGAAAGACTTTGTGTCGGGTCGACCACTGCGCGAGAGGCGCCAAAGCCAGAACCATCTTGTACAGCGCAATCATAAGAGCGCTGGGCCAAGCGTACATCTGTACGCATGTTGAGGTAGTCGTTTAAGGCAAAGTTTAGGGAAAAAGATTGTCTGAAATCACAGAGCCTTGCCTTATTGCGGAAAAGACCTCGCTCTTTGAGTTGGTTTTGTGAGTTGGCCCAGGAATCAAGCAGGGTTTGAAGGGCTTTCATTTTCACCTAAGGGTTTTGTAAGATCGTTGATAAGTTGTGTATCGAAATCAACGCCAGGAAGTGGTGTTGTGAGAAGTTTTTCTCCGGCATGAATGGAGTTTGCTCCTGCGATAAAACACATGGCTTGTGCTTCGCGACTTAAAAGATAACGGCCCGCAGAAAGGCGAACTCGTGTTTTAGGCATTAAAATTCTTGCTACCGCAATTTGTCTGACGAATTCGAGAGTATCAAAGTTGTCCTGTTTTTCTAGAGGAGTTCCTTCCACTTTCACAAGAATATTTAGTGGGACGCTTTCTGGATGTGGGTTCATAGACGCAAGAAAAGAAAGCATTTTCAATCTGTCCTTTGGTAGTTCTCCCATTCCAAAAATACCTCCACAACACACGTTAATGCCGGCATCGCGAAGGTTGTTTAATGTTTTTACGCGGTCGGAAAAGCTTCTTGTAGAGATGATCTCGCCATAAAATTCTTTTGAGGAATCTACGTTGTGGTTGTAATAATCGAGGCCCGCGTTTTTGAGCTGTTGGCTTTGGTTTTCATCAAGCATTCCCAGTGTAGCGCAGGTTTCCAAGCCTAATTCTTTGACCTCGGTGATAGCTTTTAGAACCTTCTCAAACTGAGGTCCGCGTGGAGGTTTGCGCCATGCTGCTCCCATGCAGAATCTTGTGGAACCTTGCTCTTTTGCTTCTTTTGCACTTTGAACGATAGCATCGAGGTCTAGTAAGTCGTGCTTGTTGATATCAGTGCTATAACGAGCACTTTGTGGACAGTAACTGCAATCTTCCGGGCAATTTCCCGTTTTAATTGATAGCAAGGTGCTTCTTTGAATGTCGTTATTGGGCCAATTTTCAGCATGTATTTTTGTTGCGATTTGGATGAGTTGCAAAAAAGGAAGTTTATATAGTTCTTGTGCTTTTGCGTAAACTGAGGGATCAAAATCTTCGTTGATGGGCGCGTGGCCTTTGGAAGAGCTGCAAGATTCTTGCATGGTGGTCATGATTA
>JAIXXU010000179.1 GCA_027490595.1 Pseudomonadota bacterium | reverse complement strand
CTAATTTTGGAGCGCTTTCTCCGCACTGTGGACAGCTCGACTTCGTGTTGTATTTGTACTCTTTGTTATCAACCTCTAGTTTTAAAACGCCGTGGCCATAATCAAGGCATTGAGATATGGCTCTTTCTATTCTTGATAATTTATCAGTGGTAATACCAATGTAGTCAACAATAACTTCTACTGTATTTAATTTTTTGCCGTCTATTTTAATAGGTTTGTTTTCCTGGAGATCATACAAGGAGCCGTTTACACGCAGTTTAGAAAAACCAAGTTCTCGAAATTTTTCAATTTCTTTTTGAAATGCTCCTTTTCGTTTTTCAACAATCACAGATATGAAATAAGCTTTCTTTTTTTCAAATTCACTTAAAATTTCTTTAACCAAAGTGGGAAAATCAGTAGCTTTCAAGGATATGTCACACTTACGACAAAAAACATTTCCAAATGCGGAATAGTAAACACGAAGTAAGTCGCTGGCTCCACAAAGTGTTCCTACTGTTGACATTCTGGAGGCAACACCTTGTCTTTGTGATAATCCAAGGGCAGGTGGAAGTCCTGTGATAGAACGAAATTTAGGTCGAGAAATTTTTGACCAAACAGAATTCCCCATGACATAAATAGGTGCTTGGCTGGCATCAACAAATCGCCGGAAGGCTTCAGCATAAATTGTGTTAAACACCAAACTGCTTTTTCCTGAACCACTTATTCCTGTAAAGGCCACCAAAGAATTCTTTGGTATGTCTACATTAACGTCTTTTAAATTATGTTCTTGTGCGCCTATAACAGAAATAAATGACATGGCTTGTTACCTTGAAATATGGAATGGTCTTTCATTAATTCGTATGTTATTTCGTTCTTGTTTCAGATAAGATGCAAGTCTCTCATCTAATTTTTTATTAAGCAGCTTATTTTTCCACGATGCATAATTAGTTTTTAATTCACTATTATGAGAAAAATCAGGTCCTAAATATTCAAAGAAAAAAGCTGAAGGTCCAATAAGAATTGGACCGACAACTTGGTTGATTTTTAAAACTTGCAGTTTTTTTCTGAGCTCTATAGGAAGCTGAGCCAAAGGTTTTGGTGGTAGTATGCCCAACGTTTGTGTTGCGTCACTTGCCATGGAATATTTTTTGACCAAATCAATGAATTTTTCTCCCTTGGATATTGCTTTTGTGACCTCTAATATTTTAGGAGTTTGCAGTGGTTTTTTTGTCCAATTGTCTGGAATTTGAATCATGAGGCTTCTAAGCTTTGCTCCAGTAATTTGCTTCATTTGTCCTGTTTCATGAAGATAAAAATTATTTATTTCATCATCGGTCACAGTCACTAATGGGCTTATCACTTTGCCGATTAATTCTTGCTTTAAAATTTCACTTTTAAATTCAGAACGATATTCTTTCATCGATTTTCCAGCTTTTCCAAGTTGTATTTCGAGATCTGTTTGAGTAAGGTGTTGCTGAGTTAAAAAATCATTTATTTTTTGGGTAAGTTCTTCTTCTGATACTTCAATTCCTATCAGCGCAGCCTTTACTTCTAAAATTTTTTGATTGATAAAAAAGTTCAACATTTGTTGTGCTTGTTCAGGTGTAATCTCACCTCCACTAAGCTTACCATTTGCATCAATGGATGTTTTGCCTTCTGTGGCAGTATAAAGTAATTTTTGAAAATCGCTCAAGAGTATAGCGCGATCTGCAACAGAGACTAAAATGCCATCCACAATTGTATTATCAAAGGGTACGAGGGGAGCTAGTGTCGGAATAAGTTTTGGTTCTTTGCTCTTGGTTTCATTTGTTGCTTGGCAGCTCCATAAAAAGAAGGTAAGGCAAAGGCAACAAAAAATTTGACAAATCTTGTAATAATGGCGTTTCATGAGATCCTCCGGTTTTTGATTCTTAACTGTTTCTTGCTGGGATTTCAAGGATACTTGCTTTAAGATGAATAAAAAATAGAGGTATCTATGCGCTCATTAATTAGATCTTTCATGCTAATTTTGATTTCAATTCTTATAATTAAGACAATGATGCATCATGATTTAATTGATCTTCAAACATTTAAAATTGCTTTTTTGCAGAATATTAATATTGTTTTATTTGTTGTTTTTTTACAGATTTTTTTATGTTTTTTAACAGTGTTACGTTACAATTATATTATAAAAATATTTGATATTTCTATAAATTTTCTTAATGTAACCGCAGCAACTTTTGTAAGTAATGGCTTGGGTCTTTGGCTACCTGGATCAATGGCTTTTATTGAAGTTATTCGTGTTAGTCTTATGATTGGTGCTAAAGGACAACAAGAATTTAAAGAGCAAAAAAATATGGACAATGATCTCTCGGTGGCAGAGGTTTCATTGCGCTCAAGATTAACTACGGCCTCGCTACTAGACAGGCTTGTGGGTCTTTGGGCAATGCTTTTTATTGGTTTAATGACCTCTGGTTACTTTATTTTGAAACAATGGTTTTTTCAAAATAACCATTCAAATATTTTTGGTCTTTTATCGTTGTTTTGTTTTATTTTTATTTTGATCATATTAATTTCTGTTCTTCCGTTTGTCTCACAAAGCTCTTTTTTTCTCAAATGTTTATATCATGTTGAGCGTATTTTTTTGAGTATGTTCCGAAAAGGCTTTGCTCATGAAATTCTAAAAAAATTGTTTTTTGAGTTGAATGGGGTGTTCAGCTCTATAGCGCTTGTGGGTAGTCGGATGAAGAGCCTACTTGTTCCCCTGGTTTACAGCTTTATTTGTGTTTTTATTCAATGTTTTAGTATTTATTTTTCTGGGATAGCTATTTTTAAAAACATCCCTTTTGTCGCCATTTTATCTACAGTCTCCATTTTAAACATTGCCACCTTGCTTCCGCTTGGTTTTGCTGGAGTGGGAGGAGCTCAAGTTATAGCTGCGGTATGTTTCTCTTTTTTTGCTGTGTCCCCTCAAGCAGCATCTTCAGCACAACTTTTGCAAACTGCCTTGAACTTATTCGCTTTGAGCTTTGCGGCGTTATTTTTCATACATCTTTCTTGGAAGCAGCTGAACTTTCTTTTCAAGCGTAGTTGATGAGAAAAAAAATAGTTTTTTCAGGGAATAATAATAAGAAATCCAAGGTTTTTTTGAAACTCTATTTGGAGTTTACTCTTTTCTAGGTCTATTTTTTCTG
>JAIXXU010000181.1 GCA_027490595.1 Pseudomonadota bacterium | reverse complement strand
TTCATCCCACACCTTATCCCACACATTAGACATGGAAGATCTCATTGGCATCATTTGCTATCAAAACCACAGATTGTTACCAAACAGTGTATTACGAAAATCAAGCTTAACGAATACGTGTAAAAATCTTATTCATAAAATTAAAGAATTGTCTTAGATTCGAAGGAAACAGCTGAGATTTGTTGCATCCAGAAACTTGGATGCCAAACAAATCATGGACAAAAGAGATTGAGTTTGACCCAAGAATAAAAATAAAATAAAAAGGCTGGTTTAAAACCAGCCTTTTTCTTAAGAAAAGTCAAAGAAAACGTTAGTTGGCTTTTGCTGAAGCAACTGTAGCAGCAACTTCGGCAGCAAAATCTTCAGATTTTTTCTCCACGCCTTGGCCTAATTCAAAGCTCATAAACGAAGAAATATGAAGGCCCTCAAGACCGATTTTCTTACCACATTCAGCAACGTAAGAAGCAACTGATTTACTGTCATCTTTTACGAAGACTTGGTCATTCAAGCAAATTTCTTTGAACAAAGTTTTCAAACTGCTTGGAACAATTTTAGCAAGAGCAGCCTCAGGTTTATCTTTAAATTTATTACGAATGATGTTCTCTTCAGTCTTCAATAAGTCCGCAGGAATGGAAGCCTCATCAAGAAATTGAGGTTTCATTGCTGCCACTTGGAGAGCTACATCTTTGGAGACTTCAGCCAACCGCGTGTCTGCAACATGAGGTTGGATATTGGGAGCAGAAAGTTCCACAAGAACCCCAATTTTACCACCACCATGCACATAAGATCCTACGTGGTTTTGGCCATTGCCAAGCTGCGCAAAACGACGCACGTTAATGTTTTCACCAATGGTAGCTACAAGCTGAGTTGTAGCCTCCTTAACTGTATGTGAGCCCTCTAAAGATAAAGCAAGCAAATCTTCTAAATTGGCAGGGGAAACTTTCTCGATAATAGCTTGCAAGCTAGAAACAAACTTTTGAAAGCCTTCGTTTTTGGTCACAAAGTCTGTTTCGCAATTCACTTCAACCAAAAAACCCTGAGTGGAATCTTTCACAACAGTAGCAACAACGCCTTCGCTAGCAGCACGATCGGCTTTTTTAGCAGCCTGAGCCAGACCTTTCTCTCTGAGAAAAATAACGGCTTTTTCCATGTCGCCTGAAGTTGCATCCAGTGCTTTTTTACAATCAGACATTCCGGCTAGAGTCATTTCACGAAGTTCTTTAACCATTTGAGCAGTAACAACAGACATATTCACCTCTTCACTTCTACTTAGTTATTCGCTGTCACGAGATTTCAATCTTTTCACCTTGATATGTTGATGGGAAGCACCACCATCTAGGTTATTGCTTTCTTCGCGAGTACTGTCAATTTTGCGTTTTTGTTTTCCGGCAATAGCAGCATCAGCAATCAAAGAAGAATATAGTTTAATGGCTTTCAAACTATCGTCGTTTCCGGGAATAATGAAATCTACACCATGGGGATCACTGTTTGTATCTGTTACAGCAATAACAGGAATGCCAAGCCTGTTGGCTTCTGAAATTGCTGTGGCTTCTTTTTTGGCATCAATCACAAAGATAGCAGAAGGAAGACCAGGCATGTTTTTTATACCGCCAATGGAACGCTCAAGCTTTGTACGTAAACGCTCTTTCAAAACAACTTCTTTTTTTGTCAAACTTTCGTAGGTACCATCGGAAGACATTTTCTCAATTCTTTTCAGTTTGGTAATACTTGCCTTCACTGTTTGCCAGTTCGTCATCATACCACCAAGCCAACGGTGATGAACGTGGAACATGTTTGCTCTTTCAGCTTCTTCAATCACAATTTCTTGTGCTTGTTTTTTTGTAGCGACAAAAAGAACATGGCCACCTTCACTGACAGTTTGCTCAACAAACTCAAGAGCTGACTTCATCAATTTTTGTGTTTTTTGAAGGTCAATGATGTGAATTCCGTTGCGTTCACCATAAATAAAAGGACGCATTTTAGGATTCCAACGGCGGACCTGGTGACCAAAGTGGACGCCGGCATCTAGGAGTTCGCGCATTTGAACATCTGGTGAAGTAGACATAAATTTTCTCCAGCTGGTTTTTGTAGGTTAACCCTTTATTGAAGCCAGGAGAGTTACTCCAACCAGCTAAGCCACAATAGAGAGAATGGTGCTCTAAAAAAAGAGTCACCTGAATGCATTAAACTGCAAATGAAATATAAAACTTTTTGTGAAGAAAAAGTCAAGGAAAAGCTATTTTTTTGGTTTGGAGTTTTTAGAAGTTGACTCTGACTTTTGCGGATGATCATCATAGTGACGGCGCAGACGGATAGAAAACTCAAGACTATGTTGAGATGCTACACGAAAAAATTTATCCATAGAATATGACATTAAATTTTTAGCCATATCTTGTGAAAAGTTCTTTAGGACTTCTTCTTTTCCCTTTTGAATCATCTGAGATGCCTCTTTGGGAATGGTATCTTTAGCTTCTTTCAAAACATCTATGCCTGAAACAACAGTCTTTTTTAATATATCTCCCCCAAATTTTGCGAGATCCTGTAAATCTTCACGATTAAACCACTTTTGGCTGGACTGCTCCTTGCCATCTTCTTTTTTATCTTGAGCTTGAGAATTCTTCAGCGGACGAACCATAATGAGCTCCTAAAAATAATTATAAGAAAAGATCCTCGATCAATTTAGGATAGAACATTCAAGACAAATTTTGAAGTGAGAGAAGGCTCAACACTCTTTTCATCCCACAACAAATTGTCATTAGCTGGCAATTCACTGTCAGGATATGGGATAAAGCCACTTTGCCAAAACCAATTTAAACGACGTACTGGTTGAGAAAGAAGCTCAAAGGAAGGGCGCCATTCAATGTGTTTATCCATAAACTGCTCGGGAGGGTACCTGCGCTGCAACTGCTGGTAACGCTTTTTAACCACAGATGCTGGCGCCCATATTTCAACCCCTAAAGATTTTGCTGCTTGCGAAGGAGATAAACTCTCCGCAGGCTGCGCATGGTTCCAATGGGTGCCAATATCTTCCACAAAGGACTTCGGATGAGGGTACAATTCAAGTCTTAATAGTTTAATTTCATTTGCTGCACATCGTCTAGGTACAGCATGAAATTCGCCAGAGCTCATAAATTTCCTCGCAACTTATTCAAGCTTTCCAATATAATTTGTCTTCCTTCTTCATCTTCTTCATGAAAAGATTGATAGGATTCAAATATGGGAAAAACAGACTGATACATTTTTTCAATAAGATTTTTTTGAACAGTTAGTTTTTTTTTCTTTATCGGTATGGTCAAATAGCTTAAAAAATCCTGTTGCATTTCGTAGGTACAACAAAGGTCAAAAAACATACTTTCATCAATTTGATTTTTATATGACTTCTTAAAATAACAGTATGCCATAAAACTTGAAAGTATAACATGTTCTTCTTGACTATATGCCCAGCAAAATGCACGAAGAGCAGAAGATGGATCAAAGCTCATTTTCCATTGAAAGGGTTTTTGATCAAAAATTTCAAATAGACTTTCATCAAAATTTCCTCCTAAAACCAGCTTCAAACACTGCTGCATGAGTTTAGCTGTAAAATCTTCAGGACAATATTCAATCCTACTTTGTGCAAAACTTAAAAAAAGTTGGGCCACTTCAAATTGGTATTTCAAACGACTAACCGATGCAGGCAAATAAATTTTTTGAACCGCTGACAAAAGAAGCTTTGCTAAGGCATCAACTTCATCCATAATGTCAGTGTCTTTTACCGATATAAGACAAATCCAATTCTGAACGTCCACAAATGTTTGCAAACACCAAATCGCCATTGCATTTCGCACAGCATCCATATAATTCAAAAATTGAGCAATCAGATTTTCATGATAGGGAAGTTCATTTTGCCTCTGAAGCATAGAAAACTCGACTGCTAAAATAGAATTTTGATATTCCCATTCGTCTATCATAAAACATATTTCGCGTTGCAATGTTCTCAAGTGAGCAAAAAGCTTTTTGAGGCTATATTGGTTAGGATGTAAATATTCCCCCCTGTTATATAAAAGAACCTGTGAAATAGGCTTTCGAAAAGGGAGACGAACTGGAGGCATAACGCCTAAAGTAATTCCAAATTCTGACAAAATAATTCCATATTTACGACCATCACGCTCAGCCGTAATTCTTTCTTGACCAGCTAAATTCAAAAAATGAACCAAAGTACGCCACTGACAATTTCGGTCATTATTCCCAAACCAATACACAAGAGCAAGATTTAAATTTGCTTCAAAATCCTCTCTGAGGTTGAGGGTATCTTCAGAAAATTCAGCCAAATGGCAAGTATTTAAAATATCTTCTAAAAAAAGAAATAGTCTTTCTAAAAAACTCACAGAAAACTCATGAACGTTTCGGGATAACGAGTAATTCTTAGGAGCCATTCCTCTATAGTCTGTAATAAAAGAAGAAAACTCAGACAAAGATAAAGGAGCCGTCAATAAGTCTTCAAATTCATCCCATCTGTCTGCAAAATATTTGGTTGGACTTGAAAAACTAATCTTCATCATACGAGTTCACCATAGGAATCCATCAACTCAATTAAAATTTCTTCTTGATAGTCGATAAGATCATCATTCTCTTGGCCTTGTTTAGCATCCCTAAGGAGAACTATGTATTTTTCTAAATTTGCAGAAAGAAGCTCATGTTCTGGAGAACCATGAGAAAGCTTATTTAAAATTGACTGAGCCCGATTAATTACGCCATTCACAATGGGAATTTCAGCGTGAATAGAACTTGTTTGCGAGCGCATCACAGGGAATTGTAGTATTTGAGCTACGCTGTTATCGGTTTCTTGTTCTATCGATTTTTTTGACTGTTGTTTTGTTTGTTGTTCATTGATTTGTGACCACCCTTTGACTTCTCCCGTGCGACTATCAAATATAGCCCTAGATTCGTTGCTAGTTCCCAATTGTTTTGCAAACACCTGAATCATTCCATTGATGTCATATGTTAATTGAATTTCGCATCTAGTTCCCAAAGGACATGGCTGCTGTAAATGAAACATAAAAGAGCCTATAAGACGGTTGTCACCAACTACGTCACCTTCACCCTGAACGACAACAACCTGAACTGCGGCTTGATTGGGAAAAACAGTATTAAAAAATTCACTTTTTTTCGCTGGTAAAGCGCTGTTTCTATGCAAAATATGAGCTACACGTAAGGTTTTCTGAACTTCTAAATTAAATTCCTCGACGCGAAATCCTAAGTGTTTTTCTAGAGCATCTTCAGAAACTGGATTTCGTAGGCCAAATTTTTCTAGGACTTTTTTAAAGTTTTGTTGGGCAGCTTCAGAACTTTCAACAACACCAATTCCAAGAGAATGGCTACAGACATCTACAAGAATGGTATCAACTTCAATACCTAAAATAATTGCAGCTTGAAGACTTGCACCCCAACTCACAGCCAAATCTGGCTCAAGACGAGCATCCACAAGACACGGGAAATAATTAGCAAGCAAAGAACGAACTAAATTTAACCTTGTACTACCCCCTACAAGTAAAATTCTTGAGATATTTTTGGGCGATTTTTTAGCGGCATGCATGGCGTTTTCTGTATGAATTAACGTACGCTCAATCAAAGGGGTAACATGTAAATCAAACTCTTGTCTTTCCAATTCAGTATGTATAGTTGCTCCGAACCCATCCAAATCATCATGATGAACAACTATTGTTGAAGATTCTTGCAGCTGTTTTTTTGCTTTCGTTGCCTGCTCCAAAAGGTTTCTATAGAGTATAGATTCTTTGGAAGTTCGGCGGGCTGTAAAAGGGGGCTCTACCTTTTTTAACAAGATATCTGCAAGGATTTCATCAACATCATCACCGCCTAAGTTAACATCTCCCTCACTACTCATCACGTTAAATGTCAGTCCACGCCTTTCCACAACACTGACATCAAAGGTTCCACCACCAAAATCGAAAACAGCTAAATTTTCATGTATGGCTTCAGGGTTTTCTACTGTATCCCCATTTTGTTCTTCTGAAATTAAACTGTAAGCAAGAGCTGCCGCGGTAGGTTCATTAATAATTCGTAAAACATGAATGCCAGCATTTTGCGCTGCCAAAACTGTTGCCGTTCTTGCAGCATCATCAAAGTGAGCTGGAACAGTAATTACTGCCCACAATCCTTGATTTTTTTTTCTTTCGTCTTCAAGGTCGGGGTGAGAAGCCATATAATTTAGAATGTGTGTGGCACAGTCTTCAGACGAGAAGGCTTTCCCATTAGATGTATAGGTGGAATTTTTTCTACCCATTTCCCGTTTGGTACTTTTGATCACTTCATGCGCCTGCGTTTCCAAATAAACTTTTGCTGGGGAACCCACAATGACCTCGTCCTTACCAGCATTGTAATAAACTAGGGAAGGCACAAGGTAAGAGCCATCGTACATAAGGGTGCGAGGCTTATTATTTTTAGATGAGAACAGAGAGACTACAGAATGAGTTGTTCCTAAATCTATACCAATAGCCTTTGAGCCTGCCGGCGGAACGATTAAACTGGAGGAATGAATATGAGCATCTGGTTGAGCGGACTTTCTTTTAAAAGGAACAACATTCATAGACAACTCCGACAACTTTTGCAGACCGCAAAAGGATAAAAAGCATTTCAATTCACATTTCCTGGTACACCATTGGAAGAACGCTGGCAATATGGCATGATTTGCCAACAATTGTTATGATTTGCATAACATCGTCGATAAACAAAAATTAGGGAACGTATGCTTAAAAAAAGAATCATTACATCTTCAATACTTATATGCACTCTCGTCTACATCATTAGTTTTTCTCCTTTGGAATTTTACAAACCTTTGCTGGCAAGCCTTGTAGCTATCATCATTTTTTTTGCTGGAACCGAGTATGCCGCCCTTCGCTGGAATATAAATTACAACGCAGCAAAG
>JAIXXU010000021.1 GCA_027490595.1 Pseudomonadota bacterium | reverse complement strand
ATCTAAAAATAATCAGTTACAAGAACTGGTTCGTAAGTTTTTTGCCACTGTGGATATTTCGCAAAAAGAAGTATCTACCTTGGTGCAGCTAGTTTTGGAAAACGAAGGTCTTTCAAAAGCAATGTCTATTGCAAAAGATTATGTAAATATGGCGAAAGAAAGTTTAGAAAATTTTAAAAATTTATCTATAAAAGAAGGTTGTTTTATCAGTCAAGAAGTTTATGAAAATATGCTGTCTCTTGCTGATTTTTCAATAGAAAGAAAGACTTAAAAAACTATGCTGTCTCTTAAAGTCGAAAAACATTGTCTTTCTAATGGATTAATGGTTTTTTATTGCCACACGCCTCATCAAGTTGCATTCGAAATTTCTATGCACATCAACTCAGGAGCAAGACATGAAATGTCCTCTAACTCCGGGGTGTCTCATTTTCTTGAACATATGATGTTTAGAGGTTCGCGCAACTATCCTAATTCGTTACTTCTTGCTCGTGCTATGGAGAGTTTCGGCGGAGAAATTAATGCCATGACAGGTGTTGAGTTGACTAATTATTGGATGAAAGGTCATGGGGAAAAAATTACTGATGCTTTGAAATGTTTTTCTGAATTTTTTTTGTTTCCAAATTTTGCTGATATTGAGATAGAAAGAAAGGTTATTATTCAGGAGATGGCTTCTGATTTTAACGAAGAAGGAGAATCTATTGATACAGAATCTCTGGCTATGAAAACTCTTTTTGGTGAAAATTCATTAGGAAATCCTATTATTGGTTCAGAAGATGTTGTAAAAAAAATCACAAAAGTTCATCTTGAAGAAATGAGAAGTCTTTTTTATTCTCCATCTAATTGTGCTTTAACTATAAACTCTCCTCATCCTTTTTCTAATCTTGTTGACACTATAGAAAATTGTTTTGGAATACCTTGGCAACATAGCTCCGTAGATCCAGCTTTAAGAAGTTATAATAATCAACCTTGTTTTTCTTTAAATTCTCAAGATTTTCTTAAATTTAAAAATAGAGTTTGTCTTCAAAACAATCCTGACAACCAGTTTGCTCTGAAGCTTGTTTTTCCTGTTGAGGGAGGGCTTTCGGCAAAAAGTGCGGCCATCACATTTTTACAAAGAATTCTTGATGATGGAATTTGTACAAGATTACCTTCAAATTTAAGAGAGAAACATGGCTTAGTTTATGATGTTTCTTGCGATAGTCAGTTCTTTAAAGATATTGGTACTTTTGCTATCGATGCTACTATCTCAGAAAATTGTATTGATGATTTGTTTGAAAAATTAGGACAAGAAATTGATGATTTCATGAAAGAGGGTCCTTCTTTTCAGGAAATTGAACATATCAGATATCGTTATCTTTTCGATTTGGAACAAATCAAGGAAAGCCCTTCGCGTTTGCTTTCTCGCGCTGTTACTTCTTATTTTTTTGGGTCTTTATTTACTCTCGAGGATGAGATTGGTATTGTTTCAACGCTGGCTTCCACAGAGCTAAAAACGATATTAGCAGAAGTCTTTCTTTCACCTGTCAGAGGACTTGTTCTTGTGGGACCGAGGGCTCGAAAAAAAAGAGATTTAATTGAAAAATTTCTGAAACGGTTTAAAGCTATACTTTCCTAGGAGATCCAAATGAAAAAAGTTCCCGTGGTCAATTTTAGGTATTTATCCAATGGCTCCGAAAAAGATAAATTGGATTTTATTCGTATTTTTGGCTCCGCTATTGAAGAATTTGGATTTGTTGTTTTGGAAGAGCATGGGATTAATCACAGCTTAATTGATGACTGTTACAAAGAAACTAAAAAACTTTTTACTTTGAATAACGAAGTTAAAAATAAATACATCGACAATGTTGGTGGGGGCCAAAGAGGCTACGTGGGCTTTGGCATTGAGCATGCAAAAAATAATTCCAAAAAAGATTTAAAAGAGTTCTGGCACGTGGGACGTGAAGAATTCAACGATCCAGCGCGTGCTACGCTTTATCCAAAAAATATTTGGCCAGAAGAGTGTCCAGAACTTAAACCTAAATTGTTAACGCTTTATCACTCTCTGGATTTGCTTTCTCTTTCTTTGCTTGATGTCATTGGTGAATATCTTCAACTTCCCTCTAAAACGTTGTCGGGAATGGCCATAGATGGGAATACCATCCTTCGTCTGCTTCACTATCCGTCCTTGGAAAAAGAGCACTTTCATTCTGGTGAAATTCGTTCTGCTGAGCATGAGGACATTAACTTGATGACAATCTTGTGTGGTGCGACCCAGTCAGGTCTTCAAATTTTAACAAAGGAAGGCAAATGGTTAGATATTGAGTCTTCTCAAGATCAATTAGTGATTGATACCGGAGATATGATGGCTCGTATTACAAATGATGTCTTACCATCCACCACTCATCGGGTTGTCAATCCACCAAATTCAAAAAATGAATCTCGTTTCTCAATGCCTTTTTTTGTTCACGCTTATGGAAATTGTGAACTTAAAGTTCTTGATAATTGTATAAGTCCTAGTCGTCCTGCTAAGTATTCTCCTATTTTAGCAGATAATTTTCTCAAAGAACGCTTGAGAGAAAATGGATTTAATTCCAAGATATAACCCTAAAATCTATTTAAATTTTCAATCGATATCAGTTTATTTACCAAGGTACCTTCAATGAATGTTGTTTCTTCTGTAGAACAAAACATCCCCTTGCTTACTGTAGAGAATTTAGAAATAAGTTTTGTTTCAACTTCGAAAAAAATAAAAGCCATTGATGGAATATCTTTCCAGGTTTCTCTGGGAAAAACAGTGGGTATTGTTGGTGAATCAGGATGTGGTAAGAGTATCACTAGCCTCTCTCTTATGCGTCTTCTTCCGCAATCAGGACAAATTACTGGTGGTAAGATTTTTTTTGATAATGAAGATATTTTAATTAAATCTGAGAAAGAAATGAGAAAAATTAGAGGCAACAAAATGTCTATGATTTTTCAAGAGCCTATGACTAGCCTCAACCCTGTTCTAACTATTGGAAATCAAATTAGTGAAGTTTTCCAGGTCCATCAAGCAATGTCTCAGAAAGATGCCCGAGAAAACGCTCTCGAAATGCTAAACAAAGTTCGCATTCCCTCTCCAGAAAAGCGAATGAATAGCTATCCTCATGAGCTATCAGGAGGAATGCGGCAGAGGGTCATGATTGCCATGGCTCTTTCTTGTCAGCCTAAATTATTGATTGCAGATGAGCCGACAACTGCGTTAGATGTCACGATTCAAGCTCAGATTCTTGCGCTTATTAATCATTTGCAGAAACAGTTTTCTATGTCTGTGATTTTAATCACTCACGATTTAGGGGTTGTCGCTGAGACTTGTGACGATGTGGTTGTTATGTATGCAGGCCAGGTTGTAGAAAAAGCGCCAGTTAGTGAATTCTTTCAAAATACCATGCATCCATATGCTCTTGGACTTCTAAAATCATCCCCAAAATTAGGTGAAAGAAAAAATCGTTTGTATGCTATTCCGGGCCTTGTGCCCTCTCTTTCCCATCTGCCACAAGGCTGTCGTTTTCAAGATCGTTGCCCATTGGCCGGTGCTGAGTGTAAGGGGCTAGAAGAACCTCCTTTGCGTGAAGTTAAAAAAGGCCATTTTGTAGCGTGCTTCAAAGTGTGAGAAAAAAATGAGCGACAAACCAGTTTTAGAAGTGAAAGACCTACGTGTTTATTTTCCTGTGAAAAGTGGTTTTTGGGGAAGAGTTACGGGACACGTTCACGCAGTTGATGGTGTTAGCTTTACCCTACAATCGGGAAAAACCTTGGGGCTTGTTGGTGAGTCTGGATGTGGCAAGAGCACTCTGGGTCGAGCCATTATCCAGCTTATCAAAGCAAACTCAGGTGATGTTTTCTTTTTAGGGCAAAATCTTCAAAAGTTATCAAACAAAGAATTGAAGATGGTTCGCAAAAATCTTCAAATTATTTTTCAGGATCCTTACTCCAGCCTAAATCCTCGTATGAGTGTTCAACAAATACTTTCAGAACCTTTCGATATTCATGGCGTGTATGAGAATTCTTCGGAAAAAAAACAAGCTATTGAAGAGTTATTGGTGGAAGTTGGTTTATCTTCCAGTAGCCTTTTGCGGTATCCACATGAATTTTCTGGTGGCCAAAGACAAAGAATTGGTATTGCTCGTGCATTGGCTTTAAAGCCACAGTTAATCATATGCGATGAGCCAGTTAGTGCACTTGATGTTTCAATTCAAAGCCAGATTTTAAATCTGCTCATGGATCTTAGAGATAAATACCATCTTTCTTATTTATTTATAGCCCATGATCTCGCTGTGATTGAGCATATATCAGATGAAGTTGCTGTAATGTATCTTGGCCAAATAGTGGAACATGCTAGTTCAGTTGATTTATACTCGAGGCCTATGCATCCTTACACTCAGATTTTAATGGATAGTATTCCTACCACTCAATAAATAAAAAAACGTGAAAAAACTTTAATTCAAGGCGATGTGCCTAGCCCAATCAGCCCTCCCTCGGGTTGTCGTTTTCACACTCGATGTCCTAAAGTGCAACAAATCTGTAAAATGGTTTCTCCTGTTCTCCAAAATTTAGGAACGGAGTCAACCCCGCACCTAGTGGCATGTCATTTTCCGGATACAAAAAGTTTAACAACATAGTTCTTGTACTCTTTTTAGACAAATAGAATTCTACTTGCTTCCGATACTGTTCATGTCCTACTTCTGTTGTTTAAGAGGATTTTGCATGACTATCGAATTGCCTACAAAACCTGTAATGCTTGAGACTAAAAGGCTTATTTTAAGGCCTTTTTATAGCAAAGATTTGCCTGATCTTTATGATTGGGCTAGCTCAGTAAATGTAACTCGCTATGTAAATTGGGATCGTCATCGCACGATGGACGATACTCGTGAGTTTTTTAAAATTATCCAGGAACTGAGCGAAAAAAACTCTTTAATATTCATGGCTCTACAGCATAAAGCTTCAGCTAAAATGGTCGGTTCCGTTGGTATTTTTCAGCGTTCAGACTTAAGTCGTTATACTCTTGAGCTTGGTTATTGCCTATCAGACCAGTTTTGGGGTCAGGGAATTATGGTGGAAGCTTGTTTAGGTCTTGTGGACTATAGCTTTCTGAACATGCCCTACTTGCAAAGAGTGGAAGCTAACTGTGTGGTTGAAAATGTGGGAAGCCGCAGGGTAATGGAAAAAATTGGAATGCAAAGAGAGGGTGTTTTAAGAAATTTTATGGAAAAGGATGGGCAAATATACAACTCATACATGTACTCTGTACTTCGAAATGAGTGGATGAGTTTGCATCATCCTTGATTTATTGAGTCATCGATGAGTTTTTTCGTGCGGGTCTTTTTGAGTTTGTTCCAAGGATGCAAGAAATTTCTTCGTTTTGAATTTGTTTTAGCTTTAGTTTTTTTAATGCATCGGTAGCAAGGTCTTTAAAGACGTCATCCTTTGCGCCTTGCTCGTGCTTATAGAACGAATTAGGAGTGCTTTCGTAGTTACTATGCATTGCCAACCTCCTTAAATTGTGTGTAGAAACCCAAATATTTGTAATGATACTTGGTGAGAAAATAATTTTATTTCCGACAAACTAAAATAAATCAAGTTGATGAAAGTGTCAAATGGACCAAAATTTTGGGACAATTTCATAGAGAAAGCGAATAGTAATAAGAGGGAAGAATGAGAGAAACCTCTGGGGTGACTGAGGGGACTTGAACCCCCGAATGATGGAATCACAATCCATTGTCTTAACCACTTGACTACAGCCACCATAGAGAATTTTTAACGAATACTGTAATATGAGCGCTTGTGTCAAGTGAAAAGAGCAAAAGTGTGAACAAAGAAACTATTTCTCTCAGGTGTGCATGGTGGCATGCTATTTCTGGAATATGAGCTGATAGGATATCAAGAATGAAGCAAAGTTATTTTATGAGAAAGATGCTTGATCTTACTCGTCGAAAGGTGCCCACATCCCCCACTTTATCAAGTGAAACCTACCTTTTTTTAAATTCAAATCCTTGGTTTTCGGCTGTAACTGAATACAGTCTTCAATATTGCTTATTCCTAAAAGGTATGGATAAAAAAATATATTATGTAGCCGAGTCAGGCAACACACATATGGATGAAAAGTCTAAAAAATATGGATTGCATTTTTTAAATTTACCAATCCATCGTATGCGTTTTTTCTTGTTTTTGTACTCTTTCATCTGTTTGTTTCAACTTATTAGAAAAAAAGAAAACAATATCACTCATGTAGTTGTTATTGAAGGACGAGACCATTTTTTGATGGTATTAATGAAAATACTTTTTCCTTCTCTGTGGTTCGATAAAAAATTATTTCGTTTAAAAGGTCAAAGTCAAAGTATCAAAAATAATTTTTTTTCTAAGATTGTCTATAAATTTTATACTGAAAAAACAATTTTTCCTTGCCAACTTCTAGAAAATAAGGTTCCTTTTCATATTCCTCAAAGTAAAAAGTTGTTACAGTATTTTTGTAAGGATTTTGAAGTATCTCAGACAAAACTTGATAACTTCAGTCTTGCTAATAATTTTCCTATATTAGATTTTAGCAAACCTATTTTTGTGGTTCTGGGACGATATGATTTCGTTAAAGGACATCAGTCTGTTATTGATGCTTTTCTTAAGAGCAATTGTAGCTCTTATATTCAACTTATTTTTATTGGGAAAAGCGAAAATCTAAAAGCCGCAGACATTTTTTATAACAACATCAGTTCTTTTGAAGAGAATTTTAAAACAACTAATAAATACTGTTTAAGAAGTAAAAATAAATGTTTGTTTGTTTTGGATTATTATTTTGAAAAATTACCTGAGTTTCTGGGTAATGTTCATTTTGGAATTATTTCAAGTTTAGATAGCGAAATGATTTGTCGTGTAGGCGTGGAATTTATGCAATCTGGTATTCCTACGATTTATTCCGATGCTGGAGCTCTTCCGGAGGTTTTTATTGATTTCCCTGAATTTAAATATCCTAAAAACAACACTCAAGATTTATCTAAAAAAATAGAATTTTGTGTAAATCTTTTTTCAGATAAAGAAAAATATTTTTCATATAAAGAAATGTTTAGAATAATTGGAATGGAAAAATATTCTGCAAAAAATTATAAAAATATTTGTTAATCTAGTATTGTTGGCAAATCAGAAAAAACAGAAGTCACACCATAAGAAAATAATTCAAGTGCTCTTTTTTTCTCATTTACTGTATAAACCAGAACGTCTAAATTCTCTTGTTTAATTTCGTGAGTTATTTTTTCAGTAATAAAGTTGTGATCTAGGTGAATGGATGTTGCTTGTAGCTCATGGGCCAAGCTTTTCCAGCCTTGAGGTAGCTTTCCTTCAAACAATAGGCCAATTGGTATATTTTTAAGTTTTTCCCTAACTATGAAAAGTGAGGGGATGTGAAAAGAAGAAACTAAAATAGGCAACTCTTGAGGCCATAATTCATGAATCGTCTCAGCAAATATTTGTGAGGTTAGTCTTTCTCTTCCTTCGCATCCTTTTATTTCTAAATTCGCAGAAATTTTGTATTCTTTTAGAAATTTTATTGTTTCTTCTAAAGAAGGAACTTTTTCTTCCGAATACTCTGGTGAAAACCATGAGCCTGCATCTAATTTTTTTATGTCATTGAATTTTTTTTGAGCAACTAATCCATTTCCATTAGTCGTACGCTCAAGTTTATCGTCGTGCATGAGTATAAGTTTGTTATCTTTTGTTAATTTAACATCTGTCTCTATCCATGAAAGGCCCTTTTGAATAGCTAACTGAAAGGAGCTAAATGTAT
>JAIXXU010000121.1 GCA_027490595.1 Pseudomonadota bacterium | reverse complement strand
TGTAAAGATTTTTCGCACTGTGCGCTTTCCATGATGTTAACCTTTCGTGGTTTGTAACGTAAGCAGCAGATATGCTCTCACTTTTTTATGAATTATTAACAAAGATAGAGTTAAAGGTCAAAATTATGGATAATTTCTCGGAAGATGAAGAAAATGTAACAAATATTTTGCGTGGTATGGAAAATATTTATGTAGATACAACGAGCATTAGTCTCGTTGATGGACAAGAAGGTAAATTATATTATCGTGGTATAAACGTCGCTGAATTAGTAGCTCATTCAACTTTTGAGGAGACTTCTTGGCTTCTTTTAAATGGAAATTTACCAACAAACTCTGAGCTTACGTCTTTTAAGCTAGAATTAAAAACCCTACAACATACACACGACAAAATATTTCGAATTATTAGTGAGTTTCCTCTGAGCTCTTCACCATTACTTCTTCTTCAATTTTGTCTTTCTGCACTATCAAGTCTAGAAAATGCAGACAATTATCTTGGCCAGACAGGAATGGAACGATTTATAAAAGTAATTGCTCAAACACCTGTCATTGTATCAGCTGCGTACAGGCACAGTTTAGGAAGGCCGTTTCTTGAACCTAGAAGTGACTTAGGATTTGTAGAAAATTTCATGTACATGTTTTCTGGTAATTTTCCTACAAAAAAACAAGCAAAATGTTTGGAAACTGCTCTTGTTTTATTGATGGATCATGGTTTCAATACATCTACCTTTGCAGCAAGAACGGTAGCATCTACGGGAGCAAATTTATATGCCGTAATTAGTGCTGCAGCTGGAGCGTTGAGTGGCCCTTTGCATGGAGGAGCTGGAGAACATGTCATTCAATTGCTTGCCGAAGTTAGGCAATTTAATGACGTAAAAAAATATGTTCATGATTTGCTGAGCTCGGGTGGAAAAATAGTTGGTATGGGACATCGTATCTACAAAACATCTGATCCTAGAGCTGAAATATTTAAGGACTTGCTTTTTAGAATTACGCCAGAAGGTGAAAAAAATAGTGATTATTTATTGCTTTGTCAGATAGAGCAAGAAGCTAGAAATTACTTTCGTTCAAGGGAAAAACCTATTTACTCCAACGTTGATTTTTGGAGTGGTGCTGTCTACAAAAGACTGGGGATTTTGCCAACAATGTACTCATCAATTTTAGCTGTTGCTCGAGTTGTTGGATGGTGTGCTCATATTTTAGAACTTTCTGAAGATAATAGATTGTATAGACCAAGATCCATCTATAAAGGTAAAATTAACCAACCGTTTATTCCCTTAGAACTAAGAGGCTTTTAAACTTATAAATTTTGATGCACTCAAAGGAATCCTCAATGTTATTTTCTATTTTTATTAAAATTTATGAGATTTTTCAAATATTATTATTTATTTTTCTTTTCCTAGTCACTAGGCCACTCCATGCTCAAAAGATAAAAAAGTTTCTTTTATTGAGAAATCCTATTTTATTCATGAATCAGATAAATAAAATTTCAGCTTCTATGGGAGGATTTTCTGGTGAAGTTTTTTGGTTCCACATTTCAAGTGCTGGCGAATTAGAACAAGCAATTCCAATTGCTAGAAAGCTATCAGAAAAGTCGGGCGTAAAACTTTTTTTGACCTACTATTCTCCAAGTGCCGAACCATTTTTAAAAAATTTTCCTCCATCGTTGGGCTGTATTCCTCTCCCATTGGATTTGAGCTTAGTTTATAGATATATTTTTAAAAAAATTAATATTACTAATGTATTTTTTGTTCGATATGATTTATGGCCTGCTTTTATTTATGCTGTAGAATCTATAAAGCCATTAAAACCTGTGTCTTTACACTTACTCTGTGCCTCTAAAAACAGAACAAAAAGTGATTTTTTTTCTAAATTGAGTGAAAATTTTATAAACTATTTATATTCTAAATTTGATAAAATTTACCCAGTAACAAAGGAAGATGAGAGTTTTTTCTTAACAATTAATAAGAAATCTCAAATTATTCTTGCTGGTGATGCTAAATGGGCAAGAGCGATTGAAAGGGCAAAGTCAAAAATTAAATCAGAAATTGATCCAATTTTTTTTAGTTTCTTAAAAATATGTGCTGAACTTTCAAATACAAAAAAAATAGTGATATTTGCTTCTCCTCACAAAGAAGAACACGAATTCCTTATAAGTTTATCTCAATTCAAGGAAAATTTTTTCTTTATTTATGTTCCACACCATACTGATGAATTGAGTGTTTCAAAAATATACCAAGAACTTTCTTTTTCTAGTTTTAGTGTGTCTTTATATTCTTCGTTGTCCATACCTATAGAGTTGCTCGAGCATAATGTGATGATATTTGATAAAATGGGTTTTTTAGCTGAGTTGTATCAAGTAGCGCACTTGGCTGTCATTGGGGGAGGATTCGATGGTCAAATTCATAATGTTTTGGAGGCAGCCGCTCATGGTGTTCCTACTGTTTTTGGGCCAAACTTTAAGAGAGCGCATGAAGTGAATCAACTTTTGAACCAAAAAGGTGCCATGTTTGTGAATAGCCCAAGTGAGCTGTTTCATTTTTTTGCTTCGTGGGTTAACTTCTCTCAGGACACGGCGTTTGGCTCAGCAGCTGTGTGTGAAGAGACTCTTCAACTAATTCGGCAAAATGCCATGTTGATTTTTGAGGAAGTTCCTCCGACAAGTGACGTTGTTTTTGAAAATTTTACTTCAAAGACTTCTCATTTGTCCTAGGATTAAAATTTTTATGAGATTATTAGAGTCATGGCAGCAAATAAACAATTGGTTATTAATTGTTCTTCTTATGAGACCCGAGTGGCTCTCATTGAAACAGGGCAAGTTACTGAGTATTACCTAGAGCGTACAGATGAACGAGGTATTGTAGGGAATATTTATAAAGGTAGGGTTCTTCGCGTGCTTCCTGGTATGCAAAGCTGCTTTGTGGACATAGGTTTGGAGAGAGCTGCTTTTCTTTATGGTGGGGACATTTTAAGTGTTGACCAGCAGAAAGCGCTTCCTCGTTCCTTTGATGAGGATGAACCAAAAGACTCAGACCAACTTCTTGAGCAAGACTATGCAAAATCAATTAAAATTTCCGATTTGATTAAAGAAGATCAAGAAGTCATTGTTCAGGTATCAAAAGATGCGATTAGTACAAAAGGTGCAAGAGTTACTACTTATCTTAGTCTCCCAGGTAGGTATGTAGTCCTGATGCCTAATATAAATCATATTGGAGTTAGTCGTAAAATTTCTACAGAAGAAGAAAGAACTAGGCTTAAAAATCTTATCGTTGGTTTCAAGCTCGAAAACATTGGTGTAATTGTTCGAACGGCCAGTGAAAATGTTCCTGATGAAAAAATAATTGCTGATGTAGAGTTTCTTTTAAAACTTTGGGAAAATATCAAAGCCAAAAGCATAAAATGCAAAGCGCCGTCTC
>JAIXXU010000142.1 GCA_027490595.1 Pseudomonadota bacterium | reverse complement strand
TTTTTTTTCAGTGTTTTTTTTACGTTATTTCTAGCCATTAGTATGTTAAAGCTGTCTATAAGTTTGAGGCTAACTATGCTTAAAAAATGGTAAATAGGAAGTGTGTTTACAATAGTTTTCCTGCGCATATAAAGCGGTAAAAGTGACAGTAAAGAGTGATTATTTTCATTATCTCTATGATGTTCTTGTATTTTTTTGTTATCATCAAGTTTAAACAACTGAAAATCATTTTCTTCAATGAAACCAAAATCATTCAGTTTATAGTGAGCAAACAGAAAATTATTATTTTCTTTTATGATAACAAATGGATCTTCATTGTTTTTATTTTTGAAGTAGAACATAAAATTAAGAATATGATTATAATAAATAATTAGATTTTCATCCCATAGTTTAGATTTTTCTTGTTTTAAAACTTCGTCTTTGTAGGGAAGAGGATTTATTATATCAGTTAATATTTGTATTTCTTCCTCCATTTTTTGGGGTGAAATAATGCTCATAATAGGTAATAGATGTTGAGAAACTGCAAAACAATTATCAAATACTCTTGGTAAATTAGTGCTTGAGTCGTCGTCAATTATCATAGACCAAGATTGAAAGATATAAGAAAATAAATGTTCAATAGTTTCTTGACTTTGTTTCAGAGGATCGAAATGCATTAAATAATCTTGCATGATTTCCGTTTTTAGGTTCAGCAGTTTCCAAGTAAAATTTACCAAGTTTTCTTCTGCGGCCTCATTATCCCAAAGAAGAATTTTCCAAAATTCTGCGCATTTATTATGAAGAATAATGATTCCAAAGACTTTAGCGACACTATTGATATTATCATCATTGTCAATTGTTCTGTTGAGCCGAAGCATGATGCTATGAATCCAATTAAATTTGTCTAAAAATTTGTCCAGAAGGAGAAAATGAGAGTGAGGTCTGTAAGTAGATACAAGAAGTAATTTGTATAAAACGTCAATAAATGTAGTTGCAGGGAGATGATTGTTAAAAACAATAGAATCATCATTTAAATCAATTGTATGGTAAAAAAGACCTGGTATTTTTCTTTCTTCTTCTTCTAAAAGTAGTCCAATATTTGTGTTTTCATATAAGAAATTGATGAAAAACTCATCAATTTTGGACTGGGGATGAAGGGTTTTAGTAGCAGATAATTTTAGAATATTGTTATATTTTTCATCCCAAGGAAGCATTAAATAAAAGATTAAAAATCTGGAAAGTTCTTCATCTAGAGCACCTAATTGTGTTTTTTTTAGATGTTTGGAATATTTGAGACAGAGTTTTTGAACAAATTCGGTCTCCAATCTGAGAAAAATACATATGTTTCGTAGCAATGGTTGTTGATGAACAATATTGGTTGATAACTCTTTTTCAACTTTATAATATCTAAAAGCCGTATGCAGAAAAATTTTTATTATTTTTTCATAATGAGGAATTGTATCCTCATTTGAAACAAGGTAACCAAATATATCAAATATTCTTTCGAATATATCGTAGGTTTTTTCGTATTCATTCAGAAATTGAAGTGTTTCGTCTGAGTAGAAAAAAAAGCAGTCCTTAATATAAAGACAGAACATGATTACTAAAATGGATTTTAACAATTCTTTTAGTTTAGGATTTTGCTCTTTTGCAAAATTAGTAATCTCATTCAGCGTTTCTTTATTAAAATTTTCTAAGAAAAATATTCCAAAATCATCTTTTTTGCAGAGCAGCATTTTTGAAAAAATAGGAAAAGCTCTATCAGAATTTTCTAAAAGAATTAAACAAATTTCTTCTGCTTTTTTGATTGGTTCAGGGGAAAGATGAATAATTTGTTTTATTTTATCAAATTTAAGGTTGAAGAAATAGAAATGTTTTTTTTGTTCCTGTGAATTTATTGTAAGAGGATCGTCACTGGTGAGTAAATTTAAGAGAGGTTGATGTTCCCGAGGAAACAAGACAGATGCGTCGGATGATGAAGACGACGAAGAGGAGGAACCAACTTGTCTTTGCGTGGAACTTGAAGTGCTTGTCATTCTTTGTCTGGTTGAAAGTGGAGATGAAATTTTGTATACCCTCACAATAAAAACGTGAAAACTATGTTGAATATTCATGTTTTAGGAAGAATTATTTTCAAAGTCAATAAATTTTGTGTGTGTTGACTTTTTCGAGGATGTTGGGTAACTCAAGCATCAATGCAGTCGTAGCTCAGTTGGTTAGAGCACCACGTTGACATCGTGGGGGTCGGAAGTTCGAGTCTTCTCGATTGCACCATTTCTAGACTTATTCCATTTTTATCATATGGAAATGCTTTTTCCCTTTTCTAAGTAAAACAAATTTATTTTCATTCATAAAGTCTTCTGGTTTTATTTTGTAAAAAACCTCGGATAGCTTTTCTCCATTGTAAAGTAAGCCTCCCCCTTGAATTAGTTTTTTGGCTTCGGTACGGCTCGGGCACAGTTGACTGAGAACTAATAGTTCAAGAATATCAAGTCCCCCATTAGCTTGTTCAGTAGAAATTATTGTCGCAGGTGCTCCTGCGTGATTTGTTTGGATTCCTGAAAATAGAGAGCGTGAGGTTGTTTGAGATGTTAGGGCAGCTTCCTCGCCATGAACAAGTTTTGTGACTTCAAATGCCAGCATTTCTTTTGCTTCATTAATGTTCTTTGTGGATATTATTTCTGCAATTTCTTCCAGGCTAACAAAGGTAAATACTTTCCATAATTTCTCTAGATCGCCGTCTTGTACATTGCGAAAAAACTGGTAGAAATCGTAGGGTGACGTTAATTTTGGATCAAGCCATATGGCATTCCCGGCAGTTTTTCCAAACTTTTTGCCGTCGCTACCCACAAGTAGTGGTGTGGTCACGGCAAAAGCTTTTCCTTGTTTAACCCGGCGAATGAGATCTGTCCCCCCAAGTAAGTTAGACCATTGGTCATCACCACCGAATTGTATCAAACATTTATGATTCTCATATAAGTTTAGGAAGTCGAAGGATTGCAGAAGTTGGTAGCCTAATTCCATAAAAGTAAGTCCGCCCTGCTCCAGTCTTGTTTTGTTGACCTCCGCAGACAAAAGGCGTGCGACTGTAAAGTGGACTCCAATTTTTGTTGAAAAATCAAGCCAGGACATAGGGCCAATCCAATCGGCGTTATTTACAAATAAAGGTTTTTGGACGACGTCAAAGCGGAAATAACGAGCTGCTAGCCGGGAAAAATTTTCGATATATTGGTTGATTTGCTCTTTTGAATTCATAGGCCGCATTTCAGTACGTCCCGTGGGATCACCGATTAGCCCTGTGGCTCCTCCAAAGAGGACAATAGGTTGTATGCCTGCGTCCTGTGCGCGTCTCAGCAATAAAAGTGCGGCTAAATTGCCTACATGAAGGCTAGGTGCTGTGGGATCAAATCCACAATAAGCTGAAAAAGGGTAACTTTGATTTTCGGTTCGAGGTTGCGCAAACATTTCAATTAATTCTTCTTCGTGACTTATTTGTGCAATCAAGCCCCTTGCTTTAAGCTTGTGAATAAAGTTTTCTGATGCCATGAAATAGGAAACCCCCTCTTTTTTTATTATTTAGTTATCTTGAGGTTGAGCATGATTGCTAACTCTAAAACGTTTTTTTGTAAATTAATCTTGAGTTTTTTTGGCTTCTTGATTCTCGGTTTACCCTTGTTGGCCTTTGGAGAAACTGTTATTCCTCCCAATCGCTCATTGTTTTTGCCCACGGGGTCCTTGGCTGCATTTGCAGGTGCCGATGCGGCTTCTCAGGGAGATATTACTGTTTTAGATACAAATCCTGCTCTTCTTTCGGCTCTTCATAAGCAATATGCAATTTTTGGAGAAACAAGTTGGCAACAGAATGATGATCTTATTGGTTTTGGACTATTTGATAATTCTACCACTGACTTTGCCACAGCTTTGAGAGTTAGGGAGGCTGTTCCCAATGGAAAAGCTTACCGTGACAGAAGATTCACCCTCACAACGTCCTATCAAATTCCCAAAACACATTTCAGTCTAGGTGTTGGATTTAACTACGAACAGCTTTCTTTATCGAATTTGACCGCATATTCTTATGATGCCTATTATGGGACCTT
>JAIXXU010000090.1 GCA_027490595.1 Pseudomonadota bacterium | reverse complement strand
GTTTCCGTAGATTATGAAGGCACACTTGTAGATGGGCGTGTTTTTGATAGCTCATATCAACGCGGTCAACCAGTCTCTTTTCCTGTCAACGGAGTAATAAAAGGATGGACTGAAGCCCTGCAGCTCATGCCTGAAGGTTCTGTTTGGAAATTATTTATCCCAGCGAATTTGGCATACGGTCAGCAGTCTCCTTCTCCTTTAATTGGACCAAATTCCACGTTAATTTTTAAGGTTCATCTTATTTCTATTGCTAAGCCTAATTCATCTGTTTCTACTCATAAATAAGTTTGATTGTCTTAATTTATTGCAAAACAGGTGCTACCAGTTGCGTGCACTTGTTTTTTATTTATGTTTAAGTTGAACTGTAAATAAGATCAAAAACTTTAATCCCTTAGATTGCCCATCCAAAAACTCCTTTTTTTCTGAAATTTAGTTTTTCTTTCTATTAAAAAAATCATCCTGTTAATAAATTGACAGGAGTTTGTTCTTTATAAATTAAGAGTTACTGAGAATATGTAATTGAATAGCAATAAGTAATTATTTCTGTATTTCTTCTTTATATTCTAGTATTTTATTGATTTATTTTTATGATGTTAAAAGTAGGAATATTTTTCCGCAATAAAAATTTTAAAGAAAAAATCAGGGAGTATACTCATTCGTTACTTAAGAAGAGCTAGTTTCTTGAATTTGAGAAAATCGTATGTTAGAAAAGTCCACTAGAGTTTGAATATCATATTTATGCGTCGTGCCATTCAAACTGTTGTTGTTAACCTATTCGGAGATTTTTATGAAAAATTTTGCTTTTCGTTCGCTTTCTCTCTTATGTGTAGTAGCGGGATTAGTATCGCTATCTGCTCAAGCTGAACAAGTTGCTCCTATTGCAGCTGCTCCTACAACAAAAGACGCAGATGCTGCTAAAATTCAGCCTACAGCGTATGTTCTCGGGCGTTATGCTTTGTATGACACTACTCGTAAATCTAACTTTGACTTTGTGAAACAAGTTTTCCGTCTTGGCGTAAACTATTCACAAGGGATGTTTTATGCTTCAGGCGAAGCTGAATTCGAAGGTAACACCAATGGACAAGGCCCTGTGGATAACTCGTCTTCTACAGCTACTGGTGGTTCAACAAGCGTTCGTCAAGCTTTCATAGGTGCAAACTTTTTGGAAAGCGAGCAAATGAGCCTTGGTGTAACTCTAGGCCGTTTCATTCCTGTTGGCGCTAACATGTACGGTAATGATGCCATTACTGGTCAATACTCCCTAAGCGGTTTCATGCCTTTAGACGGCGTTATGCTTCAATTTGCCGGTAACCATTCCTTTGGTCACTTGAGCGCACAATTTGCGGTTGTAAATAACATCCCTGTTTGGGCATACTCTACAAGCACTGCACCAGCTGGAGCTCCAGTTCTTCCATCTAGTTCAAATAAAGTTCCAAAAGCTTTCTTTTTCCCTGTAACTTCTGGCTCCTCATCGATTGCTGCTGCTGGTAACGGTTTCAGCACTCCTTCTACAACGTCTCGCAAAGGTTATGTTGGTAACGTTTCTGCGATCATTGATGTTGGTCCTGGTAAGCTAGAAGGTGTTGTTGCAGCTGCTTCACAAAGCCGCGCTGTTCTTTCCCAACCAACTTCTACAAGTGCGGCTACTGCTCGCGATGTAAATTATGTTGAAGCTTCTTTAGGATACAACTACCAAAACACTATCAAAGGTGGTATGTGGTTCTCTTACCTTGATCTTTCTGATATTTACAGCAACGGCAGCGACAATAACGGTGGATCACCTACATTCGCTCTTCCTGGACGTACAGGAACACCAACTGCTGCTGGTTTAGCAACAATAAATCCACGTGACCAATACACTCAATTTGGCCTTGGTCTTCAAGGAAACAGCAAGTTTCTTGGCATGACAAACATTCTTGCAAAAGATGATGCTCTTACAGCTGCTTTTGGCTTCCAACAATTCATGCACCGTCAAAATGGTGGAATTGGTGGGATGACTAGTAGCGACGCTAAAAACTCTGATGTTTCTATGTTGTCTACTGGCATTGGTTACGTAAAAGGTCCAGTAAACTTTGAATTGAACTATGCTTACTTCTTCTCCTCAAGCAGCGACGTGTTCTTAAACGAAGGCCAAAACAGCTACACAAACACAGCTCATACAGCATACCTTTCCGCTCTTTACACTATGTAAAAAGTGGTTTCAGATTCCATTCATTTCCTTTGAAAGGCTCCCTTGCGGGAGTCTTTTTTATTCTTTTATTTAATAATGGCGTAAACTTGCTTTGCTTTGGAATAATTCAGGCATTTCTTCTTTGAGTTCTTTCAAAAACCAAGATTCCTTACAATGGGTCAGTGAAGGCCCTCCCAAACCTAGTTCATTGCTCAAGAATAATCCTAATTTCTTCATCTCTCTTCTGTATGTTGTCCATTTCCCTCCATATATTGAAATGAGGTTTTTTTCAGTAGAGTCGATGATAGTTTCTCTGGAAAGTTCAGAAATATTTACTTCTGCCCTTGAAGTGTAAAAAGGTGACGCGTAAGGATTTCGCTGCCAGTCGGGAGTTATTTTTTCTGTTAAATTAAGAGGTCTATTCAGAGGCATGCATCTAACGCCACAAAAAGATTCTTGCATGAACCCTTCTGGTAAATATAAATTTAATGAGTCTTTAGCTTTTTTTAAAAGATAATCGATATCTTCTTTTGGCGGTATAAGTTTTTCAGGAGCTCCGTGGAGGACAGATTCCGTTGTTCCAAGGAGCCATTTGTCAAACCATGGAATAAAAAAAACCACACGTCCGCTTGGTTCTTGAATCAAGGTTGCTGCACTTTGCGATAAATTTGCTTCTGGACAAACATCTTTTGAGAAAAGAAGGTGTGTTCCTAAATTTAAAAGACATGAAATATTTGGTGTGATTCCCCAATGCAGTAAGTTTGCATTGGCCCAAGCTCCAGTGGCATTGATAAGAAATTTTGTTTTGATGAATTGTAGTTTCTCTCCTTTTTTTAAGGTAACTTTGTATCCATCACTCCATTTCTCAATAGAAACTACTTCTGTATGTTCCTGGAATTTCCCACCCATTTTAACGGCACTTTGTGCTGCCACTCTTGCTAGAACGTCATCAATCATTTTTCCGTCGTAATATAAAAAACCCGTTTTTAAATCTTTAAGAAGTTCGGAATTTTTTAGATAGGGTGCGTATTTAATGATTTCATTGTTGGTTAATTTTTTAGATTTAGGAACTTTACTATCGCCTGAAAAAAAATCATATAAAAATAGACCAGTCTGAACAATGAAAGGGTTTCTTTTTTGAGATTTTTCATGAGTGAGAATAAATGGAACGGGTTTCACAATGTCATTAAAAAGTTCAAAAAATAATGTCCGTTCTTGAAGTGCAGACCATACCAATTCCCATTGTGATAAATGTTCAAGATAGCGAAGCCCTCCATGCAAAAGTTTTGTACTTCTACTGGATGTTCCGCTGCATAGTTCATATTTTTCTACAAGCATAACATCTGGGATTTGTCTTGAACTCAAATCATGAAGTAAACCTATTCCGTGAATTCCTCCACCCACAATAAGAACATTTAAATCCATAACTTTTCCTCACGTCAAGTTGGCTGAGTTTTCGGAGATTAACTGCGCACTATGCGAGAGTAATACTGCGGCTCTTTTGGCTTCCTCTACTGTATTTGGTAAACCAAAACTAATCCGAAAACTTGCAAGAGCTTGTTCAATTTCTATCCCCATTGAAGTCAAAACATGACTTGCTGTAGCTTGTAGGGTTTTACAAGCTGAGCCAACGCTTGCGCATACAAGAGGGGTATTTTCAAGCAGCTTCATGCCGTTAACGTTTGGGAAAGATAATGTTAAAATTCCAGGAACTTTTTCTGTATCAAGTCCATAAAATATGGGCTCGCTATGTTTTTTCACTTCTTCTAAAAAAGCGTTTTCTAGTAAATGAAAATATTTAATTCTTTCTTCTGATTGAGAGAGTTGGAGTTCAAATGCTTTAATGAAGCCAATAATTGCTGGAAGATTCGGAGTACTAGAACGCATTCCAAATTCTTGGCCTCCCCCTGTAAGCTGTGGGCTACAGTAAATTCGAGGTCTTCGTTTCTTTAAAACTAGAGCAGCAGCTCCCTTTGGACCGTATATTTT
>JAIXXU010000140.1 GCA_027490595.1 Pseudomonadota bacterium | reverse complement strand
CATTTTCAGCATTGATGACGAGAGAACTTTCGCCTCTTTTGAGGATTAAGTTGTTTTGTTGCCACTGAAGAGTGACTGCATGAGATTGAAAAGCCATGTATTTCTCCTAAAAACGTTGTCGTATTGCTATCTCAGACAAAGTAAAAACTCAAGAGCTAAGTTTTTAAACTTGTGCTTGCCAGCTTTTTGCTAAATTTACCTATCTAGAAAAAAGGTATCCCTATTAATTTGACCTATGAGCCAATTTTTTCAGACCATGCACAATCTAATGACGCTACAATCTAGCCATATATTCCAAATTTTTTAAGGAGTCACCAGGTGGCAACCAAATTTACGGGGCCCCAGAAGGCAGCCATTTTGTTGCTAGCATTTGGGGAAGAAATTTCCTCAGAAATATTCAAGCATATGAATGAGTTTGAAATCAAACGGGTGGGCAGTGCCATGAGTCGCCTAGGCCGGGTTGATAGCGAATGCATTGATAATGTTATGGAAGAGTTTTACCTTATTTTACAATCAAACAAACAATATTTTCTTGGTGGAAACGAATACACAAAAAGATTGATTGAATCAGCGTTTAGCAAAGGACAAGCAGACACTCTTATTGACGAGCTTGCGTTACAAACCAGTGCAACCCTAGAGGCCTTAGAACTGATTGATCCAAAAACTTTGGCAAATTTTTTGCGCGGAGAGCATCCTCAAACAACAGCTCTTATACTTGCGCACCTTGAGCCTAAAAAATTTGGAGAAACACTAAAGTTAATTCCCGAGAGTATGCATACAGATTTACTTTTAAGAGTTGCAAGTCTTGAGAGCGTCTCTCCAGAGATTATTGATGAAATTGATGAAGTTTTAAGAAACGAAATTCAAAAAATTGGGAATATTTCTAGTTCAAAAGTTGGTGGCATTGAGCCAATCGTTGAAATGCTAAATCTTATGGATAAAAGCACAGAGGAAAGTATTTTAGATAAACTTGAAGAGCGAGATCCTGAGCTTACTGAAAGTATTCGCAAACTTATGTTTGTTTTTGAAGATATTGCCAGAATTGATGACAGAGGAATTCAGACTTTGTTGCGTGAAGTTAAATTAGATTACTTAAAATTAGCTTTAAAAACTGCTTCTGAAAATATAAAAAATTTAGTCTTTAAAAATATGACCCAAAAAGCTGGAGAAAACTTACGAGAAGAAATGGCGATGATGGGTCCAGCAAAAATTTCTGACGTGGAACAAGCACAGTTCGCTATTGTCCAAATTGCTAGGCGTCTGAGTGAAGAGGGCAAGCTAGTAATTATGACAAGTAATGACAATGTGATGGTATAAAATCTCCAGTAATTTTATAGAAAGAAGGCTAAGTGAAGGGTAAATTAGTTAAAAAAAATAACAATAAATTAATGAAAAATTTAGAAATTATTGCCTATCCTTGGCTTGAATTGAAAGAAGACAATATTCTTACGACGGATAATTCTTTGAATAGTATCATTATTCAAAAAACTCACGATCCTAAAGAGCTTGAAAAAAAAGTCCGTCAGGCCTCAGAGTTTAAAACTAGATTTAAATACGGAGAAGAGTTATTATTTCCTGAAGATTTTACAAAGAATTTAAAAAAAAATACAGAAGCCGTATTGCAGGAACAAGAGGCAAATCAAGACTCTCTCTCATCGTTTGAAATCAAAGAATCAACATCCGATAACAGTCCTTTTTTATCTGAAGAAAATACAGAAAATTTAAATCTATCTGTGTATGAAAATAAAAATGAAATATTCGAAACACCAAAAAATAATTTACCTGATGCAAATATCATGAGCATTGAAGAAGAGAGAAAAATTCATTTTGAAAAAGCCTATGAAGAAGGGTTTGCTCTTGGTAAAAATGAAGGCCATCATTCAGGATATTTAGAAGGGTTTTCTACTGGTGAACAAAAGGGAATTAGTGAGCAGCAAATAAAATATCAAACTGTTTTTTCAAATTTATCTGGCATCATTGAACAAATCGAGTTCTTAAAACAAAATTTATACCAAGAAAGTAGAAATGTTTTCATTGAAATTTTAAAAATTTGTGCAGAAAAAGTTTTAAGACAGCAATTAAAATTTTCAGATTCTTCCTTAAACCAACTTTTTGACCAGGTTTTACAATCATTATCATCATCTTCTTTAATGACCGTGGAATTAAACCCTGAAGATTCCAAACGTCTTACAACTGCATTAAAAGAAAGAGGTTTACAGGATAGGGTGATATTGCAACCAGATGAAAAAAGAGCCATTGGCGATTTTAAAGTAAGCAGTGAAGGTGGTATTTCCATTTTAAACTTAACAAAATCAGTAGAAATTTTCTTAGAAACATGGAAAGAAAGTGTTCTGCAAGATGAACATGATGTTTCAGAAAGAAAGGCTGTCTGATGTTTTCGGAACACGCCTTAAAAAGTTTGAGAGAAAAACGTCCACCCGTAGAAATCATGGAAAGACTTGGTCGTGTCGTTCAGGTTGTAGGGTTGATGATTGAAGTCTCACTTTCTGATATTCCCATGGGATCTTTGGTACAAATTCACAGGAAAAATGGTGCTCCTCCCTTGGAGGGTGAAGTTGTTGGGTTTAAAAAAGATAGAGCACTGGTTATTCCCTTTGAGGACCCCATAGGCGTTTGTGCTGAATCCTTGGTTCAATGCACGCAAAGAGACCCTAAAATTCTAGTAGGAGACCATCTCATAGGGCAAATTATCGATCCCTATATGAAGTCAATCGATGGCAAAATGCCCAATTTCAGTTCCAATTCTGCTGAGTTCTGGCCAATTGTTAGGCCTTCTTTAAATCCTTTGGCAAGACGTCGAATTACTGAAGTGTTTGACGTGGGCGTACGCAGCTTAAATTCATGTTTAACCTTTGGAGAGGGTCAAAGGATAGGAATTATGGCAGGAAGTGGCGTTGGAAAAAGTGTACTTCTCGGTATGATTTCTAGATTTTCGCAAAGTGATTTAAACGTTATTGCTTTGATTGGGGAGCGAGGACGAGAAGTTCGAGAGTTTGTAGAAGAAAATTTAGGGCCTGAGGGTTTAAAAAAAAGCATTGTGATTGTTGCCACAGGTGAGCAGTCTCCTATGACGCGTGTGAGAGCAGCCCACGTAGCTACTGCCATTGGTGAATATTTTCGTGACAAGGGCCGCAAGGTTTTATTGATGATGGATTCACTAACGCGAGTTGCTATGGCTCAAAGAGAAATTGGCTTGGCTGCAGGTGAGCCCCCAACAACGAAAGGTTACACACCGTCTGTTTTTTCCCTTTTGCCAAAACTTTTAGAGAGGGCTGGCAACAGTCATAGTGAAGGTTCGTTAACTGGAATTTACACAGTTCTCGTGGAAGGGGATGATTTTCAGGAGCCTGTTTGCGATAGTGCCCGTAGTATTTTAGATGGTCATATTTTATTAACGCGTGATCTTGCTCAACGTAATCACTTCCCTGCTGTGGATGTTCTTAAGAGTATTAGTAGAGTTATGTCTGATATTGTTCCTAAATCTCATTTGAAATTAGCTTCTGTTTTGCGCGATCTTATGGCTGAGTATGAACGACATGAAGATCTTATTTCTATCGGTGCCTACCAGCCAGGAGCAAACCAAAGGTTAGATAAAGCTATTGCTTTGTACCCGAAAATTGAAGCTTTTTTGCGCCAAGATAAAGATGAACAATGCGATTTTCAACAATCCCTTGAACAAATTATTCATATGCTTGGAGATGAAATATGACGTTTCGTTTTCGCCTTCAAACTGTGCTTGAATTTAGATCCCAGCAAATAAAAGAATCTTTTGCAATAGTTGAACAACTAAGACAAAAAATAAGAGAATTACATCATCTGCTAAATTCTGAACGTTCTTCGTACCTAGAGGAAAGAGACCAGTTAAATCATTATATGAGGCTTTCTTCCTTGATTGAAAGAAATATTTATGAAAAATCTTTGGAAAAACGTCAGTCCCATATGCTAAATTTATTGCAAAATCTTCGTGATTTTCAGCAGGAACTAGAAATGCAAGAGCAAACTATGCAAAATTTTCAAAAACAAGAGAAAGCATTGTCAAAATTAAAAAGTAGTCAACAAAAAAAACATGAAGACAACCAGGTAAAACTCGAACAAAAAATTTTAGATGAGCTATCGCTTCAAGCTTACCAACGTCAACAATAAGAGGAACTTAACTTGTGAAGAAAAAAAACATAAGAATTATTTTTCGTCTTATTTTTATTGTTTTCAGTTTTTATTTTTTAGAAGGTGTTTTTGCACAAGTTTTACCTGAAATTCCTACCGGTGAATTAAAAGCATCGAAAGCCATGTTCATTCGAGAAGAATTAGAACTCACAAAAAAAGATATAGAACAGAAGTTAATTCAATTGAAAGATGCTAAAAATTCATACGACAAGAGTAAAAGTGAGTTTGAAGTTGAGTTAAAAAATATTCAAGAAGAGCGAAAACTTTTAGATGATACTCTCCAACAGGAAAAGCAAATTAAAGAAGAACGCATAAAATCTACTGTTGAATTTATGATAAAAATGGACCCAAAAAAAGTTGCTTTTCTCATGGAAAACATGGATAGAGATTTAGTCATTGTTTTGTTATCTAAGCTGCCACAAAGACAAGTCACAAAAATTCTAGAAAGTATGCTACCCGCAAAAGCTACACAGTATTTAGAGTACTACACACGCATCCGATCTGGTCGCGAATTTGAAATGCTCAAAGATCTTGGTGTTTGTTCGCCTCGGAGTAGCAACGAGGACAAAAATGGAAAACCTTAACCGTTCATTAAAACTATATCCTACCCAAGGCACACGCATGAGTTTTTTTGTGAGTTGTGCAAAGGGTTTAGAACAAATTTTGTGCCAAGAACTGATGGATATATTTGATGATCATGGGGTGATAGCAGAGGTTTTTCCATCGGGTTCTGGTTGTCTAGTATCCGGTCCATGGGATTGTTGTGTATTGGTGAACTTGCATTCGTTCTGTGCCGTCAAGATATTTTTAAATTTTGCTCAAGGAATTTTAAAGAGTGAAACTAGTATTTATGAAAATGTCTTAAGTTTGCCTTGGGAAACTATTTTTACCCTTGATAAGACGTTTGCTGTTGAGGCCTCGCTGTATTCTTCTTTTATTCAAAATTCGATGTATCTTGCCTTAAAAATCAAGGACGCCATCTGTGACCGCTTTCGTCAAAAAACTGGTTCCAGACCCAGTGTAGACACGAAAAATCCTCAGGTTAATGTCTTCGCTCGTCTTTTCGAAAATAACTTTATTATCTCAATTGATCTTACTGGTATCCCCTTATTTAAAAGAGGCTATCGGACTCAGTCTGCAGAAGCTCCTCTAAAAGAAAACCTTGCAGCAGCTTTGCTTCGTTTGACAGGTTGGAGTTCTGTAGCGCGCGGTATTTCATCTTCCAAAGAACCCATCTTTTTCCAACGTGTTTTTTTGAGTGATGACGAGCAAAATGTCCAAAGAAAAATACCTTCAAAAATTTTATTGTCTCCTTTTCTTTGCGATCAGTTTTGCGGTTCTGGGACGTTAGCAATTGAAGCTGCTTTGTTATTGATGAACTTTAATCCAAATACTAACCGCAATGAATTTGGTTTTTGTCATGTTTTACCTGATGAACAGAGCGTTTTAAAAAATCTTTTTATTCATTATAAACAAAAACTTTTAGCCCAAAAAATATCTGATGAAGATGTAAAAATTAATATTCTTAATTATTGCTCATTTAACAATATTCATATTGAAGATATTGAAAATTTTATTCCTATTCACGCATCAGACATCAGTGAAAAAAGTGTTAAATTGGCCAGTGAGTCTGCTGCGCTGGTCGGTGTCTCGGGTTTGATTCATTTCCAAGAAAAAAATATGTCCTTGTCACGTCCTCATGCCTCTGTGGGTCTTATTTTAAATAATCCACCTTATGGTGAACGCCTTGGTGATGTGAATTCATTGTCCTCTTTGTACCGAGAAATGGGAAATACTTGGAAGCATTACTTTTCAAATTGGTCAGCGTGGATATTGAGCTACGAAGAAACCCTCACGAAGTCTGTTGGTTTGCGATCCACACGCACCGTAAAAGTTTTTAATGGAAATTTAGAATGCCGCTTTTTACAGTATGTCCTTTACGGTCGTTAAAATGCGGTAAGTAAAAACTAGGAAGTAATTTATGTCACATAACTCAGATTATGCTAGCCATATTTTTTATATTGGATCTCCTGCCATTGTATTACCAACCATCAAGAACTTTAAAAAACTTAATTTAACGGAAACTAATACAAACAATTGTTTTTACCTTGACTATCATTTATTTCAAAAAATAACAGGAAATCATGCACCTACTCATAGTGTGAAACTATTTTTTTTAAGCGATGTCTTCGAGCTTGTTGATAAAATTTCAAAGTTTAATGCCGATTTTATTATTGTGGATGAAAGACATTCTTTCTCAGAAAAAGAAGATAATAAAGAATATAAAAATAAAATTTCAGATAATTTTGTTCCTCTCCAAGAGAATGAAAACTGGGACAAAATAAAATATGAAGATGTTAAAGCTGCACTTGATAAACAGGTTATGCCTTTATTTACCCAACGGCGTATTGTAGTTGTTCTTCAGGAAGATAAACAAAACAAAGAACGGGAATTTTATTTAAGATCCACCCTTGTCAGATCAGTGATTACGAAACCATCAGATATTTTCTCTATCGTGAGCTCTCTTTTGCACTTTCCCAAGCCTTTTCAAAAAACACATCCCAAAGCGGCCTTGTGTATTTCGGGTGGTGGAGTTGAAGGGTATCACTATGCCGCAGGAGTTCTCTTGGCTCTAGAGCAATCATTTGCGGAAAAAAAATGTTCTGATTTTGATATTTTTTGTGGTGTGTCTTCGGGCTCGTGGCTTGCTACGTGTATGGCATCTGGTCTTGCTGTTAAGGATTTAGTTAAATCAATATTTGGTGAAAAAGCTTCCATTGAACCACAAAAATTGACTCAGCTTTTTGATCTTGCAGGACACGAATTTTTAAAAAACACTTGGTCTTTTGTGTCTAAAAATTCATTTTTATCTCTACAAGACTTCTTTAAAACTATTCAAAAATGGGTTCCTGTAGGGTTGTTTAGAGGGCAAAAACTAAAGACATATTTTTCGAAACAGCTTTCTATTCTGGGAGTTGAAGACAGCTTTCATCATTTAAATAAAGAACTTTTTATTACTGCAACAGATCAAGATACAGGGGAAACAGTTGTTTTTGGCCATGAGCCCTGGAAGGATGTGAAAATTAGTCAAGCAATGAGAGCCAGTTGTGCTTTGCCATCCTTCTTTTTGCCAGAAAAAATCAATGGGCATTGGTTTATTGATGGACAGGTGAGTGGAGGACCCTCCTTAGAGTTGGCTATACAAAAAGGGTCTGGACTTGTGGTGTCCATTGACCCCATTATTCCATTCTCAACGCAGCTTCCCGGTGAAATCATGTCAAGGGGAGGGTACTTCTCAGTTCTTCAGGCCATTAAAAGTTTGGTACATAGCCGTTCCAAGACGTTTCATCAGCATATGTTTGACAATTACCCTGAGGTCTCATTTGTTCCTTTCTCACCAACCGACACTGTCATGGAAAAAATGTCAGGCAATCCTATGATTTACTCTCATGGTACGTCATTAGTTAGCCTTGGATATTATAAAACACTGGCAGATATTGTCTTTAGTTATGAGGCTATGAATCATAAATTCGCCCCATTTGGTTTTTCTTTACGTCCGTTAAACGAAATTAAAGCATTAATTGATATGCCTATGATTAATTCTTGAAATAAAAGCTCTGTCAAAATTATTTCCTGGAGAGGCTTTTTTCTAAGGGCATCCAAACCACCACAACGCTTAAAGCAACCATAATTCCTAGAATCGTATTTTCAAGACGTACAATAGGTAGAGTCCTATTTGCATGGGTTTGTAAAGCAATAAGAATAAGCACTGTTGGTGTGACAAAAAAAACATAAGCACCATAGTGTGTAGAGAATGTTCGCATCGAAAAATATAAAGTAACAAACAAACATGCACACATGAGCCAAGGTGACGTTACAAAAATAACAATCAGTGCTGCAAAAAGGCAGCCAAGCAAAGAACCCGCTAAACGGTGTAAAATGATTTCAAATGTTTGTGAGGTGGTTTTTTTTAAAAGAAGAAGAGTTGTCATAGGAACCCATCCAGCTTGTGGCAAATTCATGAAATGAGCGCACATGTAGCTCAAAAAACCACCAATAGACAATCTTAAACCATGACTTATATTTTGATAGTTTGAAAAAATAACAGTGAAAATTTTAAGTTTAATATCATTGTCAAATTTCAATTTCTCTGATGATTTTTGAAAAACAGAATGTATAAAAAAAATGAGCATCATTGAGCCATGGCCTAAAAAGTAATACGCCATTTTTTCCTGGGCTATTTGAGAAGAGCTAGGAAGACCCGAGCACAAAACAAAGATTAAAAAGAACAAAAGATAAAATCGTTGAAAGCTATTGCCAAAATCTTCGGTAAAACCCATAAAACCCATGCCTACAATCGTAAAAAGTAGGGCTAGTGAAGGCAAACTGCTCACCATGCAGCCAAGATAAACGGAGAGTGGAAAGAGAAGAAGCGACAAGCAGAGGTAAGTTGCCTGAATTTTTTTAGGCCGGGAGTAAAGCTCTATTTCCATCAAAGCAAAAATGAATACACTTATGGAAGTGAATAAATACAAATGTTGTTCTTGAACCACTGAAAAAAAAAAAAAAAAAGTTCCTAATACTGCTGTTTTGAAAGCAAGTAAAATTAATTGCCATTGGTGGTGGATGGATTTATGCTGAAACACGTTTTTCCAAAGGGAGCTTGCAGCCGTTTTCATGCTATGTTGGAATAACTTGGTTTGATTTTGATATTTTCCCATGGAAAGGCCTAACTCCGTGAATTCTTTTGTATCTCATATCCCAAAGGGTCGTAACCTATTTTGGTGCTTCTTGCTTCTTGCCTTTGTATTTGCCTTAGACCAATTTACCAAAGCTTGGTCAGAAAAAGCATTTCTCATTTATGCATCAGCAGACAATATTCGTGATTTTTCTTCACGATCCCTGAACCTCTTTCGGTGGGGCAGCAGTTCCTGGTTAGAACTTTCTCTAACCTATACCAGAAATACTGGAGCAGCCTGGGGGCTTTTTGGACAACTTCCTGAAGTTATCAGGCCAATCTTTTTTTATCTTGTAACTCCCTTGGCTATTTTTATCATTCTTTCTTTTTTCATAAAATCAGGTGTAAAGAATTTTCTTGCCTATTTGGGTATTGTTCTATTATTAGCAGGTGCCCTGGCAAATTATTTTGATAGAGTTTTTTTACATTATGTCATTGATTGGATTCATGTTTCGTGGAAAATTTTTGGATGGTTCTATGATTTTCCAGTATTTAATGTGGCAGATAGTGCTGTTTCTATTGGTGTTTGCTGTCTTATGCTTGAGGGGCTATGGCGCAAAGAATAACTCAAGAAATATTACAACTATTTTACTCTCCATACTCTCTATATCCTATTGAATCTTTAAATGCGTTGACTACAAAAAAAGAACGTCAAGGTGTGCTTCTTAAGTGTCTTTTTAAAAATAGAACGGTCGGATATGCCGATTGTTTTGTTTGGCCAGAGCTTGGCGATCTTGTTTTAAATGAGCAGCTTTCCTTGTTGTCCCAGGGTAAAACCACGCCATTGACTTCAAAAGCAGTTCAATTTCTTTTTGATGACGCTCAAGGTGTGACTCAAAATAATTTTTGTGACGGAATTAAAAATCATTTTTTAATTTCTTGCCAGGAGTTTGTCTGGGCAAATATTTATGTAAAATTTCAGCAAGGGTTTCATATATTTAAAATTAAAGTTGGTAAAAATACCAATGAAATTGTAAAAAAAATTAAAGATAATTACAGGAATCTTTCCTTACATAATATTAAAATTAGGCTTGATTTTAATTCTGTTTTAAACTTTGTCGAAGTTTGTGAATTTTTAGAAGAAATAAAATCATGTTTATCTATTATCGATTTTATTGAGGATCCTTGCACTTTTGAAAAAGAACAATGGAAATTTTTACAAAAAAAATTTGGTGTTTCTTTAGCATTAGATAGAAAACCGCTAGGATGCGAAATTTTACACGAGAACGAAAACTTTTATTTTTCTGATATTTCAGAGTCTTTTGATGTTATTGTTTGTAAGCCAGCTCTAGAAAAAATTGATTTGTTTTACCAAAAATTACCAAGACATCGCTTTGTGTTTACAAGCTACATGGATCACCCTGTAGGCCAGTTGTGTGGTTTGTGGGAGGCTATGATGTTTTATCAAACCTGTCCAAACAAAAAAGAGAGCTGTGGATTTTATACCCATGTTCTGTATGAAAAACATGACTATATCAATGAATTATCAAGTGAAGGTTCTCAAATAATTTTCCCCCATTCTCCACATTGGGGATTTAAAAACTTGTTAGAAAGTGAAACATGGAAACCCTTATAACAGGTTTCCGTTGTGAGGGAGTTCAATGTGATGAATCTTAAATTTCTGGAGTTTTATCAGGCTTTATCGCGCGAGGAACAAGCAGGTTTTTTTCTTTGGCCGTCGTTAAATTCTACGATGTTGACTGATCGGGAACGTGAACTTTTGGAACAGTACAAACCTTCCGGCATAGTGCTTTTTAAGCGCAATATGGAGTCCATTGAACAAACCAAAGCATTGATAGGTGAAATTCAACAACTCACCCATCGACCTTGGGGGCCATTTTCCTTTCCTACTGTGATTGCCATTGATGAGGAAGGGGGACGGGTTTCCAGGCTACCTCCACCCTATGTTCGAGGAAAACCAGCTCTAGCCTTTGCTGACGATG
>JAIXXU010000044.1 GCA_027490595.1 Pseudomonadota bacterium | reverse complement strand
TTTCACGCAATTGCTGCTTTCCTTGTAAAATGTAACCGCTTTTTCCATAACTTCGTTCTGTCCAGCCGAGAGTACTCAGTTCCAAATGCCGCAACTGACGTGAAGCCGCCGGACGTTATGCGACACTTAAAAAAAACCGAGCTAAAATGAAGATATTTCCGAAAAGCTATTACTCATTAGAATTGGATAATGATAGCGTCGTAGCTTTTTCGAAACTAAAAAATCATACGTTAGCGAAAGGGCAATTTGTAGCAAACTGGAATAATCAAACCTTTATTGGGGAGATAAAAAAGAATGAATTTGAAATACAACTCTCTAAAAAGTTGTTTGGAGAGTTTTGCATTTTAAACGGAAAATTAGAAGATAGAAAAGGAACGTTGGAAATTCGAACTGGAAAGGTTTATAAAATCATTTTTGTCGCAATAGTCTTGTTCGTTCTTTCGGGATTAGTTGTTTCAATCATACAAAATAAATTGGAGTTCATATTTCAGTTCATTTTGACAATTCTTACAATGAGATTTGTTTTTATAGAATTAGGTTTTAGACTTGTTTCAAAAATCGCATTGAATAAACTGACAGAAGTAATTGAAATAAAAAGGATAAGCGTCGCATAACAGCGGTTTCACGCAATTGCTACTTTTCTTGTAAAATGAACTTCTTTTTTCCATAACTTCGTTCTGTCCACGCCGAGAATACTCAGTTCCAAATGCCGCAACTGACGTGAAGCCGCCGGACGTTGTGCGCAATAGCTCCGCGAACGCACTCAAAATAAACATTGGAATGAAATCAAAAGTAATGTATATCGAGAATAAAACAGAAGGTCATCATGGTCCAGCTTGGATCGGAAAAGTTGAATTCTCAAAATCTGGTCAAACAGTTTACTTTGACAATAAGGCTCTTAAAAAACTTAAAAATACAGGAATTAGTGGTAATCATTTTGATGTAGAAACCGGAGAAGAATACTGGGTCTCCGGCGTTAAAAAAAATGGATCTGATCGGCATAAATTTGGCGGCGGAAAAATAATGCTCGATAAAAATTCAATCGAAGATTATCTTACGCTTGTGGACTTCGATGTCATTGATGAAAACAAATTCATTATTGTGGAGTTCCGCAAAACCGACAAAAACCGTTTTAATGAAATAGAGAATGCTGAAATCGATTTTAAAAATGCAGATATCAGATCCCGGTATTTAGACAATAACCACAAAAAGTTAGTCTAAAAATTGCTACTGCGCACAACAGCGGTTTCACGCAATTGCTACTTTCCTTGTAAAATGAACGCGCTTTTTCCATAACTTCGTTCTATCCACGCCGAGAGTACTCAGTTCCAAATGCCGCAACTGACGTGAAGCCGCCGGACGTTAACAGCCATATTTATGACGAACCAACATAAAATTACGACTCAATGAAAAACTTAGTTTTTCTTTTTCTAATATTTATAAATTTTTTCTGTTCTGCACAGCAAAAAGAAATTACTGATTACGTTAAAACCGAAAGTAATGGTGGTAAACTTGATTTTACAAAAGTGGCTGAAGAACAAGCTCAAGGCGCATATTTTATTCGCTTTGACAATGTCCTTTATAATAAAAAAGACTTTGCAATTCTTTTGTGGGGAACAGCGGTTAAATCTTTAGGGATCGAAAAAATAGAAGAGGCAGTAAAACTATGGGAAGAAATTAATAAGCGACTTTTAACAGAGGCTGAGAAAAAGGCTCTGAAAACTGGATTTGAAACAAAGATAGAAGATTAATACGGCTGTTAACAGCGGTTTCACGCAATTGCTGCTTCCTTTGTAAAATGTAACCGCTTTTTCCATAACTTCGTCTTGTCCACGCCGAGAGTACTCAGTTCCAAATGCCGCAACTGACGTGAAGCCGCCGGACGTTAGCCGTCAGTTTAGCGAACCTGCGCGAAAAATCTAATAAAAAAAGAAGTAAATGAGATTTTGGAAAATTAAATTAATATTAATTATATCTAGTATCTTGTTTCTAGATAATTGTTCTGTTAAAAAAAATAATCCGCCAAATAGTAATTTTGAGTTCAGAAACGGTAATGAAAAAATCACTTTCGAAATATTAACAGGAAATAAATATTTAGAAATAAACAAAACAACACACACTAGATTTACTTTTGAAAATATAGACCCGAAAATATGTGCTTTTGTTGGACCAACAGTTACATTTTCTAATCCAAAATCTACACATGAAAATGAAATTTTAATTGACTTATCACCAACTGGAAAATATTTGAAAAATAAAAAAATTCAAATCGCTGTAAATTATGAAAGCAAGGGTGAATTAAAATGGTTTCATATCGTAATTCCATTAAAAAAAATAGAGACCAATTAGGAAATAATAACTTTAAAAAAACCGAACGGCTAACAGCGGTTTCACGCAATTGCTGCTTTTCGTGTAAAATGAACTCCTTTTTTCCATAACTTCGTTCTGTCTCGCCGAGAATACTCAGTTCCAAAAGCCGCAACTGACGTAAAGCCGCCGGACGTTATGCGAGATTAAACCCAAAATCACGAAAATGACAACATTTGCTAAAAAACTAATTTTATTGACTTTTTTGACTCTATTTATTTCTTGTACTCAAAAACCTGAAATTAAAAGCGGAAAATATATTGCAAAGGATAATCGCATTTTTTATGAAATAGATTTCGACAACCAAAACAAATCGGTAAAAATTTATATTGCATCTGGAATCTCGCAAAAAAAATCTAATCTCGGCAATTTTAAGATTGAAGACACCAATTTAATTCTTGAAAATGTAGAAAGCGATATATTGCCAAGCGCAAGGAAAAAAGAAATTTATGGCGAAATTTTAGCAGATGTGATAATCATTAGCTGCCCTGATTTAAGTAACTATTTTTTTGGTCAAAAAAGAGGCTGCAAATCTGAAAATATTGAATTTGTATATCAAAAACCTTAACCTCGCATAACAGCGGTTTCACGCAATTGCTACTTCCCTTGTAAAATGAACTTCTTTTTTCCATAACTTCGTTCTGTCCAGCCGAGAGTACTCAGTTCCATATGCCGCAACTGACGTGAAGCCGCCGGACGTTAGCTGCCATTTCAAAATCCGCGTCATGAAAAAACATCCTTCCTTATTGATTATAATGTTATTTTTCTGCATTCAAGCTTTTGGTCAGTCGAAATCAAAAGTTGAAATAGTTTGCGAATCAGAAATAATATTTGATTCCATAAAAGTGGAAAATAAATTTTATCGGTATAAAATTGCTGATAAGTACTTTGTAACATATAAAAATAAAAGAGGATTAGCTGACGTCATTTTACCGGAATTCAATAGAAAATCTGATTCTATAACATTGAATAAGGTTATGTCAAAAATCAGTAAGCTTCATAAGTTACAATTTCTTACAGTAGCTCAGGATTGCAAAACATTACTGTTATATAGTCGCTTAAATGGTCGCAGGTCAACACCTGAAGAAGATGCAATAATGGAGGAAAAATTTATAGGGATTTTTGATCTTCTTACAAATAAAAAAGTCCGTATTCCATAAGAAACGGCAGCTAACAGCGGTTTCACGCAATTGCTACTTTTCTTGTAAAATGTAACCACTTTTTCCATAACTTCGTTTTGTCCACGCCGAGAATACTCAGTTCCAAATGCCGCAACTGACGTGAAGCC
>JAIXXU010000074.1 GCA_027490595.1 Pseudomonadota bacterium | reverse complement strand
GTATCCTAGAACGGCCTTGCGAAGGGAAAAGGCAGCATAGGGCTTAGGAAGGATCTTAAAAACAAAGGTTTTAGAGGCAGTCGCTGTGCCGTAAATTGCCGTGAGAGTAATGTTTGTAGATTTTGTTGCAATTGAGGTGTCACCTTGGCCCAGAACGTTCACAGTTAGTTTGCAATTGGGGTATGTTCCACTAATAGGAAGAGCACTATTAAGGATAATATTGTTGTCTGAGGACATGGCTATAACGTTACCATTACACGTTAAATTTGGAGCGCCTGAAAGAGTGAAATCTATGCTTGTTTTCCATGGCGAGCCCATTGCAAAGGTAACAATTTGGTTATTGCTCACATCATAGGCAGGGTTTGAGAGAGCACCAAACGAAAGATTTATAACAGGCGGCGTTGGCGGCGTTGGCGGCGTTGGCGGCGTTGGTGGCGTTGGTGGATCTGAAGGATCTTTTGGGTTTGGGCTATTTCCAGAGGCGCCTCCAGGTCCTGGTTCACTGTATCCTGTGATTTCAGATTCTGGCGCTCTTAAAGAATTGGAACAACCTAAAAACAAAGATAAGCTAGACAGAATAAAAAAGGCATATTTAGTCATGGTGAAACCCTTTAGCACAAATGCCACCCTTAGTTCACGAGTAATTATTTTTCTTGAATGGTGTGATTCTTAACTATGTTATGACAAAAATGACTTAGCTTCGAGGAGCTATATTGTTCCGTGAATAAGATTTTTTGTCTTTTTGAGAGCATGTTGCCGGGATGCAGAAATTGTCAGCAATTTTCATGGTCATCTATTCAAAAAGAACGCGAATAAAAATATTTATAGCTTTGTATTTGCGATTGGATAGTATTTCTCCATCAGTTTGGTAACTGCGTTCTTAATTTTTTTCATTTGCTTATTTCTGGACTCCTCACGGGAAATAATGTGTTTGAATTTTAACCAATTTTTAATCAAAATAGCTTCTTTGAGGCTTACGGCTAGCCATTGCGGATGCATTCTTTCATAGGAAAAGCCAAGAATATTTTTATCTTCCGGTAGTTTAGACTTTTCAAGTTGGCGGTATTTAATCATTTTTGCTCGCATTTTAAAATTGTGAGTACCAGTATTTTGCGAGGCAAATGGCATTTGAGCTCCATATTCGTGAGTTTCAAAAAAAGCCTCTTTGTAAGTCATTTGCTTTTTGGCAATTAATCTCAAGCCCATCACTGCTGTTGCATATGTGGCATTTATACGTGAGGCTTCCACACCAAATATCCAGGCATTTAAAAAATCAACCCACTTCATCAGTTTTTTGATATCTGGTTTTTTTTTGTCAGTAGTATCTTTGTTATCTTTATAATGCTTTTTCATTTTATCTAAATAAGTATCACTGATGTTTTTCCCTCTTAGAACCCGAAGTTGTATTCTAGCCAAGATAACATCATTGATGTGGTAATCTTTCATAAAAAATTTAGAATACTTTAGAATTTGTTTACATGAATAGTCGGTTTTTGTTTGAATGTTATCAAGAAGGTTATGAAGACGCTCGCTAGTTTTTTCTTCATTAAGTTTTAATTCCACTTTAAGAGCGGATTCTTTAAAAAGAACTGTTTTTAGAGTATTTTTCTTAGAAAGTTCGCTCTTGGCTGGTGAGATTGCCCATCTCCCAGCCGTGGCAAATAAATCTTTACTGCTGAGTTTTTCGGTTTCAGGAGTAGTCTTTGTTTCTTCAGTTTTTAGCTTCTCGGCTTTTGGATAAGCTTTTTTATAATGTTGATTTACAATTTCATGAACCGTGGCTATCAATTCGTCACCTTTGATTTTTTCTTGATCTTTTGAAACGATGGTAGTTGCTTTTGCTTTAATAGGACTATCTAAAGTAAATCTGTATAATTCTTCGTCATCACTCTCAGATATCTCGCTGTCAGAATTACCCACCTCTTGCCACGTGAATAGTTTCGTATCCTCAGGTTTTTCGAGGGGATATTGATCTTCTAAGAAGCTATTTGATGTTTCCCAAAAAAATTTATCTTCTCTATACTCAACTATGTCTGCTTTCCTCGCACTTGGGTTGGCAGAGATTGGTGATTTTGTACTTTTATGAGTGGCACTCAAAGACATAACTTATTCCCCTCGATAGGCGAAGATTCCTACAATTTGTGGGTTGTCAAACCAACAGCCAGGTATTTATTTTCCTCACAAAACGAATTTTACTCCTTTAAAATTAGAAACAAAACAACTGATGGAAAAATTTTTATGAATTCTTTGTTATTTTCTAGCTCGAGAAAATTTTCTTTATGGTTGCCGTGTATTTTTGTGGTATCGAATTTTTTTCTTTTTTTGAATGCTTGGTGTCGACCTACAGGAAATTACGGCGTTTATGGTGGAGGACACTATTCCTTATTAAAAGCAAAAAGTTCCGACTCACCTTTGCAAGCTCAATTTGTTTCAACTTTTCAGCCTTCTGCAGGTTTGGATTTTGCCTACGGCCATTCGAATGCTGCGTTTTACACTCGTGCAGAATATCGGCAGTATGAATTCACTTACAACCCTGCGCCAGGTTCTGTTAAAGCGTCTGGGCTTTCTGGGCAACAAATAGAAGGAGATTTCGGATTGAGACTTCAATCAAAAGCGCGCAATCCCTTCGTATTTCGTATCGGGGCAGCCTATTATGAAGCTCTATATCCTTCTTTTGAAAAATCAATTTTGAGCTTGAAAACACAAGGCCTTCCTGGGGGAGTCTTAACATTGGAATCTCCGGTCTTGGGAACCAGGGGAAACTCAGTTCATTCAGGACTTGGTGTGAAGTTAAATGCAAGAGCTTATTTAGGAACTAAAACCGAAGGTCCACAAAATATTCAGTCTTATGGAGGACAACTCGTATATAAATTTTTTGTCAATAAAAAATTTCATGCTGACGTAGGCGTAGGTTATACCTACGAGATGATGAAAACCGACACATTTTCTCAAACAAAAAGTGATGGAGAAGTGACTTTAGCTCTTAGTTATACTCCTAAATTATCACAATAATTTTTCATTTTCTTATTATTTTAAAAAAATATAAATAGAAAAATACTATGAACGTCTTTCAATCTTTTCAAGAATTAGACTGATAAAATTGATTTTATCTCGGATTTCCATATTCATTCTGTTCCTAACAAGAAGATCTAAAGCTGATACTCCTTGATTGTTGATGGTAAAAATATCCTCAATTGACATACGCATGATGAGAGGCGGAAGAATTTTATAATAAAAATCAGAGTTTATTAATGACAAATAAGGGATAATATTCATTAAAAGTGTTTGGCCTTCATTATTTTTAGCACTTATTGTTTCATCAGATACCAGAGGAATAAGTGTTTCTATTATGCTTGGATAAAATGCACCGAAGCACGAGCTTTTATGAAGAGCTGTATTGCCAGACTCATCTTTTTCATTAATACCCTTGGAAAAAATTGAGATGATTTTTCTTGTTGCGTAATGTTCTTTTAAATAATCAGTGGCTTTTTTTCCTTGTAAGTGTTTTTTATCAACATCAGCTTTTGAAAGCAGTGGTAGAAGTTCATTTGTAAATTTTCTTATTTTATCAAGATCTCTGGGATATGCTTTGCTTTCAATTTTCGCAGCCCAGTGTAAGGCTGTTCTTCCTTTTTTATCTGTAGCTTGCAAAATTTTTGAAGATGAGAGTGGCAATAATGCCAAGGCTATTTCTGTATTCTTATTTTCTAATGCCCAACTAATAGGGCTATTGTGGCCTTTGATATTGAATTTTGTATTTATAATTTTGTT
>JAIXXU010000148.1 GCA_027490595.1 Pseudomonadota bacterium | reverse complement strand
GCAGGTTTAAACAAAAGTATTTTAGATATCTCTCCATCTCAATTCCTTCAAATGGTTCGTGTCAAAGCGGAAGAAGCTGGGTACAAATTAGAAGAATTAGAGACAAAAAAACTAAAGCCAAGCTAACGATGCGCACAATGCGCAAATATTGTAAAAAAGGATTTATCGGAACGAATTCACAGTTGCTCTTGTGGGTTTACAATTTCTCGTGACGTAAATAGCACGCTCGTTATGCTCAGGTATGCTCTTGGTTCTTTAAAAATAAACGATAAAGTTGAAGCAAGACGTCGGGGACCGACTCTGTGCGTAGGTGCGCTGTCAGGCGCCCTGAAGCACGAAACTCTATCCATAATTACGCAGTAATTATGGATAGAGTAGTTCATTCCCTGCGGTTGCCAAAAACCTGCAATAAGCTAATAAAGAGGTTGATAAAGTTAAGATACATAGTCAATGCACCAAAAATCATGAATTTAGACATTGCTTGAGATTCACCACCACTTGCATAGGAAAGGGAGTAGGCCCCTTCTCTAATTCTTTGGGAATCGTAGGCCGTAAGACCAGAAAACACAATGATGCCAACCCAGCCAGTCAGACTGCTCAACATCGGGCTTTTCAAAAAGATGTTTACAAGATTAGCACCAATTACCATAAACAACCCCATAATTAAAAAGGTTGCTAGAAAGCCTAAATTACGCTTGGTTGTTAGACCATATACAGCCAAAGCAGCAAACCCGAGGGCAGCGACTGCAAAAAGTGAAACCACATTGCCAATGGGATAAGCCACCATGATGAGAGCAAAGGTAAAACCAGTGACTGCAGAGTAAGCTAAGAACATAAGCTTTAGTGCACCGGGGCTGAGACGGTTCACCATAAAACTCATGGCTAAAACGAGACCTATTTGAATCAAAAAGGCCACTATCATGATTGCAGAACCACCTTTCATCAAGGTAAATAACGCACCTGTGTCGATGAGAGCAAAACCCACGACTGCACTGACAAGGACGCCCAAAGACATCCAACCATAAACGCCTGCCACAGTTTTACTGGCCACTGCCTCAGATACAGTCTTTTGACCATAGGAAGACATCCAGTCTCCGCGGTTATTAAAATCGTTTCCCAATTTCATACATGTTCCTTTCACATTAAAAAGATAATGATATTATAGGCAGAAAAGTAAATTTTTACAATGAGAACTTCTTTTAAAGGCCTTCGTCACCAACACCCCTATCTAGCTGTCTATCCATATCAAATTTAGGATCGTACTTCGTTCCTTCTAACCTACTCCCTTCCTGCCGCAAAAATTGTGCTGGCAGAATGCTAGAGTATTCCCTGAGAATGTTTCTGGCATCGTCAAGCGATGTGACATTATTGAGAGTATGACGAAGATCTTTGGAGTTTGGAAGACCTTTTGTATACCATAAAAGATGTTTTCGCATTAAAATTGAAGCTAAGGAAGACTGCCCGTAAAACTCCTCTTGGTAGGAAATATGACGCAAAACCACATCAAGCCACTCTTGAACCGAAGGATACTTTTCTTTGCCTTCTAAGATAGAGGTAAAAACCCAAGGATTTCCCAACGCACCCCTACTAACCATAACGGCATCACAACCTGTGACTATTCTCATATTTTCAGCATCACTGTAAGAAAAAATGTCTCCATTTCCTACCTTCAAAGCATCAAATTTTATGTTTTCTGAACAATCCATTCCTTTTTTGATACCCTGGAGATCGCACGGAACAGCGTAAGACTCTGATCGTGTTCTGCCGTGGATAGTGAACATGTCAGCTTGCTCTTGCACCACACGATTGACGGTATCTTCTACGTTTACATTTTCTCGGGTGTAGCCCAGGCGCATTTTTACAGACAACGGCTTTTGAGTCGCTTGACGGCACAAGCGAACGGTTTCACTGATTCGGGGGGAGTCTTTTAAAAACCCACTTCCACTCCCTGAGTTCACGACCTTCCGAACTGGGCAACCCATGTTGATATCGATCGTATCAAACCCTTTTTTATCAAGTACTTCGACTGCTGCAGCAACATCAATAGCTGTACTCCCTGTGACTTGAACACCCAAGATGGTTTCACTTTTGTGCCTTGCCATCATTTCAAAAGTACGCTTATTTTTATATTTAATTGCAACAGAAGAGAGCATTTCTACGTATGTTAACCCTGCTCCTAATTCTTGACAAATACGACGAAAGGGAACATCGGAAACTCCTGCTAAGGGAGCGAGAAATACTCTGTTTTTCAAGGTTAGAGATTTTATACTTACAGGCTGATCAAAGAATGACGTCATTATTTTTTTTTCTTTTCTGAATAAGTTGACCACAAGCAGCAGCAATATCTTGACCTTTAGAAAATCTAATGGTTGTCAATAGACCGGCTTTTTTTAAAACATCTTGGAAGGCTAAGACATGGTCAAGATTTGGCTTTCGATAAATTGTGCCAGAGTGTTCATTTAATGGAATGATATTGACTTTAAATAAATACCCTTTCAGCAATTGACTCAAAGCAGCGGCATGCTCCAAAGAATCATTTACCCCTTTTAACAAAGTATATTGGACAAGAATAGATTT
>JAIXXU010000054.1 GCA_027490595.1 Pseudomonadota bacterium | reverse complement strand
GATAATTTTAATCAAGATGAAAAAAATAAAACTTTAAATGAAATTATTACAACAAATACAAAGGGAGAAATTTTAAGAATAACTCAGCTTCATCCAAATGGAAAAAAGAAATCTGTTGCTAACTTTGAAAACAATAAGCTTCATGGATCTTACGAACTCTATTACCCCTCTGAAATCAAAGAGTCAGAGTTTTTTTATATATCTGGCAAACTTCATGGGACTTGTAGAAACTATGATGAAAATCAAAATATAATCCAACAAATGGAATATCGAAATGGCCTCTTACATGGGACATTCTCAATTTTTCAAGAAAATCAAAAAACTTTCGAAATGTATTATTTGAATGGAAAAAAAAATGGGCCTATGAAAATTTATGACAATAATGGACAGGTTCTACAAGTAATAAATTATCAAAACGATCTTCAGCATGGCGAATGTTTAAATTATCACCCCTTGAATGGTGAACTCATTCAAGTTTCTGAATACTTAAATGGAAAAAAACATGGTAAAACTTTAAGTTTTTTACCCAATTCAGGAGGTCGTGTTTATGAAGAATCATTTTATACGAAAGACCTCTTAGAAGGCTTTGTTTATCGATATTATCCTAGTGGTAAAATCCAAGAAATTTGCGAATACAAAAAAGGAAAACCAACAGGTGCTCCCGTTTTATTTGACGAAAATGGAACTGCCCTTGAGGACAAAAAGAAGGAACCACAGCCAAATAAGCTCAATCAGTTCATTTTACAAAAATTTTGGAAAAAGGATCAATAAAATGCCTAAACCAGCCTTGATCTCGTCCTGCGTAGGCACGTGCTCCATGGGCTCAGCGCCAACAACTCTCACCGTGATTTCTACCAGCCAAGTGAATGCAGGAGGGAAACCAGTCGCCAATGTGAATAACGATTCCCCGTCTGAAATTGCGCCGTGTGGCATGTGCTCATCCTTACAAAATCCTGCAGTAGCTAACTTAACATCCATGAACCAAGGTGTTTTAACCCCAGCGCCTTGCAATCCTAAATTTTTACCTATGGAACCAGGCAAACCAAACGTTTTGGTTGGAGGCAAACCCATGGCTAATATTGGCTCCATGGCAAAATGCACTATAGGTCAAGGCTGCGTTACATTCAGTCCTGCGCAAACATCTGTCATGTAACTCAGTCGATAGTCTTCACAAAAAAATCATCTTTTTCTAGCTTTACATCAAGAGCTGAAAAGTCATTGTAAATGACTCTATGCTCTCCTTTTGTTTGGTAACTTCCATAGATGATAAGACTTAAACTTTTTTGTTTTGGTTTAAATTTTTTGAACGATAATTTTTGGCCAGGAATCAGCTCATAACTCAAAATTTGAATTTTATCGGTATTTTCGTAGTCGAGCTTATATTGGGGTCGCTTTGCGAACCAATGGGACGCGGGCACTTTTTGAAGCTCGTTAACCACAGTTGGATCGAATACAAAGACAAAGTCTAAAATCAGTGGGTCGCTGACTTTTTCATTTACCTCTATTTGTGCTGCCAGTTTAGAGCTATAGCAGCTATAAAAAAAAGGAAGACAAAGAGTGAGGAGAAGAATAAATTTTTTCATAGAAGTCATAGTAACATAAATTTTTTACCTTTGAAGTAAAATCCTTTAATACCGCCTTGTTTTTACCTTTGAAGCATCTGTTGCCTCTGCCTCAGCACTCGCTCGATAACTTATATCTCCAGCTCCATCAAATGTCAGATCAAGATAGCCTCGCACCGTGTCATTATCCTTTACCAGGCCTTTAAGAGAGATGTCGTTTTCGTCAGCGTTCGTAACTGTTAAGGTAACCGCAGAAAAAGAATCTTGTCCTTTCTCATCCCTTTTAACAACACTTAGATGCAATTCATCAATCTTCTTGAACTCTTTTTCAAGGCTTGTGTACATTAAAGAAAGTGTTTTCTTCTCTTCAGAATGAATACTGAAGGCTATTTTCTTCGACACTGCTTTCCCATCGTCACCAAGTCCACTGGAAACAGTGGTGTTATTCCCTATGTCGGTAATTTCGACATGGTCAAGCATAATAGCGCCATCCCAGTTGTCAAAGAATTTAGATTCAACTTTATTTGTGCCTTTGATTTGTTCTCCCTCTACTTTTAAATAGAGCAAACCACTAAGTTCTGTCATCATTTTCTCCTTTTATTTTCTATGCTGCTGCCGGTGCGGGCAATTCTGCAACCATTCTAATGGAAACCGAAAGCTCATTTAGCTGAAAGTGAGGCCTCAAAAAACATATGGCTTTGTATGAACCAGGACGGCCTGGAACCTCGTACACATCGACCCGTCCTTCGCGCAAAGGAAACTTGGCTTTAAAATAGGCAGGGGCATTGTCATCCCCAAGGGCATACTTCAAAAGCCAGCCATTTAGGAAAGAACTCACTTGATTTAGCGTTGCAAAGGAACCAATTTTATCGCGCATGATCACTTTGAGGTAATGCGCAAATCTACTGGCAGCAAGTAAGTATTGAAGCTGTACTGCCACGAAGGCGTTAGCCCGTGTCATGGGATCTTCATAATCTTTGACCTCAGCAATGGTAGGCGTATCAAAAATTACGCAAGAATTTGAATTCTTTTTGTAGCACAGGGCAATAAATCCTAAATCACTCAATTCTTTTTCGCGCCTGTCAGTAATAGGTGTTTCTGTGGGGCATTTGATGATCTGCTCTCCATTTAAGTTTGTAAATAAATGAACTGGCAGATTTTCAATTAACCCCCCGCCCTCCACGCCTCGTATGGCAGCACACCAGGAGTGTTGATTGAAGGCAGCGGTAATTCGAGTTCCTACGGCGTAAGCTGCATTTCCCCACAAATAATGATTATGATTGTTGCTATCAATTGTTTCAGTATATTGAAACTCTTGTGTTTCTAAGCCCTCTTTGTTGTAAGCCTGACGTTGCAAAACTCTGGGCATAGCCAAAGAAATATATTTTGCATCTTCACCTGAACGAATATAGTTCCATTTGAGGAAATTAGACGTTTTAAAAAGGTTTTTTAGATCTTGAGGGTTAGGCAATTCTAGAAAACTTTCCATTCCAAAAAGTTGCGGACTCACGCCAGAAATGACAGGCGTGTGCGCCGCAGCTGCCACATGAGAAAGCCCATCTATAAGAGAGATATCCTTGGCAGACTTATCAAAATAGTAATCCGCAATAAAAAGAGAGAACGGTGTTCCACCAAAAGTTCCATACTCCTCTTCATAGATTTTTTTGAAAAGTGAGCTTTGGTCAAAATCCAAAGCGTCTTCAATATCTTTTAAAAGTTCTTTTTTACGAGCCTGCATAACTTTGACCTGAAGTGTATCTGAAACTTCAGCATCAATGATGAATTTATGTAGCCCGCGCCAAGAGGATTCCAACTTCTGAAATTCTGAATGGTGAAGAACTTCATCTGAAAAGTCAGAAAGAATTTTATCAATTTGTGCAATGCGCCTCAAAATAGCCACAAGAAAATTGCTTACTTCATTCATGTTTCCAAAAGAATTACTCATTGCCTCCTGAGCAACAGCCTTGAGAATAGACTTTGCACTCTCAAGCTCATCTTCCTCACGAGCCAGTTTCCCTACACGAATGAGCTTTTCAAAAGTATTTAATTCATCAATATTTTTATTATAAATTTCTAAAACCATAACACTCACCATCTTTCATTTATTTATGCTGCATCAGCAATTTCTTTGACTTTATTACTATCTTTTAGTGTTTCAAGAAGCAGATTTAAAAGAGAGTCATTGCCATCTAATTTAGCTATAAGCTCCACAAGCATTTTTCTTTTTACAAGCAATGAATGCATTTTTTCATTTTGCTTTATAAAGTTATCAGGATTAAAATCTTTTATACTTTTAAAACTTAATTCCACAGCAATTCTGGCATTTTCATCTTCAACAGAACTGTCTTTGACTGCAAAATTAAGTTTTGGAGACGTTTCTTCCATAAATTTATCAAAATTAGACAAATCTATTGATGCAAATTGACGATCCTTAAAAGGTTTATTTTCCGAATTATGCCCATATAAATCTGCAAGAATACCCACAACAAGAGGCAGCTCTCTTCTTACAGTTGTATCTCCTAAATGAAGATCATATGTAATATGCACCCGTGGT
>JAIXXU010000095.1 GCA_027490595.1 Pseudomonadota bacterium | reverse complement strand
GAGTTTGTTCAGGATTAAGTTTAGCCATAATACTATAAGAATCGCTGCCCAGGTCATATGTTCCAACATTTATTCCATAAAACAGGTTAGATAGAGTATTTGACAAATCTGCGCTTGAAACGCCTAAAGAATTTGCCATGATGAAATTTGGCTTAATTTTCAGTTGCTCAGCAGGTTGTGGGGTATCTGAAGTGACATCAGCAGTACCTTCAAGTGTTTTTATAAAATCCTGAAGCTGTAGACCATATTGATTCAAAATATCCAGCTTAGGATGGGTTAAGATGACTTGCAGTGGTTGCTGAGATTTTCCAGGATAGCCTATGGTAATCACTTCATCCTTATTTTTTTGGAACCGTTTTAAGTCTCTTCTGAGTCTATTTTCTATTTGCTTTTGTGAGTAATTTCTTTGTTTCGTATCCACTAAATTAATGTACATGGTAGCTGAGCTCTCACCAGATGTTCTAAAAAAAACATTTTCAATACCAGGGAAAGTTCTCACATAAGATTCTATTTCTTGTGTTCTGGCAATGGTTTCTGGGAGATCGGTGTTAGGGTTTAACTGTACATTCACTGAAAAACTACCTTCATCTTCTTTATTAGAGAAGGATGTTGGAATTGCTTTGTACAAACAAATACCAAGAAGGAATATACAAAAACCAACAAAAATTGATTTATATGGCTTTTGCAATGTGTAATAAATGACTCGTTGATAAGAATTTTCGAGCCATGAAAAACCTAAGTCGAAAGTAGTAAAAAAAATATTTTTTTTGGTGGGAACATGTGGATTCAAAAGTCGACTTCCGAAACATGGTGTTAGGGTGAGAGCCACAAATAGTGAGATGAGAACAGATACTGATATTGTGATACCAAACTCATAAAAAAAACGTCCTGTGACCCCTTGCATAAATGCTACAGGAAGAAACACAGCGACAATGGCCAAAGAAATAGCGATAGCAGGTATGCCAATTTCTTTCATAGCGTCTTTTGTTGCCATGTAAGCACTTTTCCCAAGTTGTAAATGACGATGAATGTTTTCAATCACTACAATTGAATCATCGATTATTATTCCTATGGATAGGGAAAGAGCTATGGTTGTCATTGGGTTCAAAGTGAATTTCAGACTTGTGATCACTGCAATAGTGCCAATGAGAGACGTGGGAATGGATATTGCACTTATGAAGGTTGCCGGTCCGTTTTGAAGAAATAAGTATACAATAACAATAGTTAAGATGGCTCCAATGATAATGTCTTTGCATACAGCGAGCATTGATTCAGAAATATATTTTGAAGAATCTTTGATTATTTTTAACTCTATTTTATCGTGTAAAGTAGGCTTCAACTGATTCACAGCTTGGTATAAATTTTTAGCTACCTCTACAGTATTTGCATCGGATGATTTTGAAACGCTTACAATAAGTGCTTGAAGGCCGTTATTTTCTCCGTATGTAGTCTGTGGTTGAATCGTTGAAATGACTTGTGCCACTTGGTTGAGTTTAATGGCATCTCCGTTTTTAAGTGTGATTGGTAAATTTGCAAGACTTTCAATGGAATCCGGGTTGGTAGAAGCGTCGATATTGTAGAATTTTTTTCCATTGTTCACCGAGCCACCAGGCATGGCAACAATTTGCAGTTTAATTTGGTTGATAATGTCCATGGCCGATGAAGACATCGCATTAAGTTTATTGTTATCAAATAAAATATCAAATTCTGGTAGGCGAAGGCCAGAAACATCCACTTGTCCAACACCTTGAACCTGTTCGATCGCTGGAATGAATATATCATTGATATATTGAGATAGATCTTGAGGTGACATCGTAGATGTTTTGCTAGACAGAGCAAGATGAAAAATAGGAGAAGCATTGGGGTTCATGGGCTTTACTGAGGGCGTCATGGCAGTCACGGGCCAGGAGGATTTTCCTGTCACTCCTGTTACCGCGTTGCGGAGGTTATTAACTGCAATATTGATGTCCTCGCTTAGCTGAAATGACACCAAGATAGTTACTGAGCCTATTGTTGCGGTGGAGTCGATATTCAAAACTCCTTCCAAGGGACGGATGGCATTTTCTAAAGGGTTTACCACATTTTTTTCGATAAAAGTGGGTGTTGCTCCAGGAACATTCACTCTCACCATGACATAGGGAAGGTCCACTCGTGGCTGTCTATCTACACCAATACGTACAAAAGCAATCAGGCCTAGTACCACGATAAGAATGTTTAGCATCGTTGTAAATACGGGTCTTTTCAGTGCTATTTCTGTGAACCACATTGTATTTTTCCATTTAATGTTTGCTTAAATCCGCGACAACTAACTGCCCTGACATGAGTTGGCCATTGATTTTCGTAGGAACGCCATAAATAATATAACTTTTAGTGTTCATATCTACGAAGGGAACAACGCTAGTTATTTTTAGTAAACCTTTCAAATTTTGCTCAGGGTTAGAAAAAGGAAAAACGTCGCCAATGGTAAAGGTGTTTTTCACAGTTTGTGGAACAGGGATTTGAATTTGAAGATCTTTTGTAGAGCTAATTGTGGAAATAATATTTGTTGAAGAGACAAAGCTGCCTTCCCACAGTGTGAGTCCAAACAAATACCCCTCGAATGGGGCCGTAAGTGTAGTATTGTCATAATTTATTTGTGCAATTTTTTGGTTAGCCAACGCTTGTTTAAACGCTACCTGTGCATTTTTAAAATTTGATTCTGCTTGTTCAAAAGCAATCTTTGTGTTGGCTTGTCTAGAGCTTAAAATTAGGTTTCTTTTTAATGAAAGTTC
>JAIXXU010000013.1 GCA_027490595.1 Pseudomonadota bacterium | reverse complement strand
TCCTGCGTGGTTTCAAAGTTCACCAAGCGATGTTGATTTGGTTTTCTTTGACTTTGAAACAACAGGCGGCAATCCAAATAATAGCTCAATTATTGAGATTGGGGCTATTAAATATTCTAAGGGAGTTGAAGTTGGTCGTTTTGAAACACTTGTTAAACCGCAGCATCGTATTTCAAAAATAGTCGAGAAAATTACTGGTATTAATGAACATGTTGTTAAAAATGCTCCTGAGTTTCATGAAATTGCCCAATCTTTTTTTGAATTTGTTGGAGATTCTATCCTGATTTCTCATGGTGCTTTAGGCGATATTGCCTTTGTTTATCATCATTTTAAAGAATTTTCTGGACAAGAACTTAAGAATTTTTATTTCTGTACTCATTTACTTGTGAGTCATTTTTTTCCTCAAATTCCTTCTAAAACGTTAACAGGTGTAGCTGAATACTTTAAAATTTCAGCTATTGTTGCACACAATGCGATGAATGATGCTCAACTCACTTGTGAGGTGTTCTGGAAAATAAAAAATATCTTAGATCAACACGGTCTTCATCAATGTCTTGATTACTTGAAAATTCAAGCTGACAACGAAACATTGAAAAAGCTTGGTCCTGGTATCAACCCAGATATTTGCTTGTCGCTTCCTACAGCCCCAGGAATTATTTATTTTACAAATCCTGATCAACAAATTTCTTTCTATACGGCGACCACAAGTATTCGTAAAATTTATCAACAATTTACGTCTGTTTCTCAAGATAGAGAGCTCAATAAAATCATGGTTCACATGGAAGGGTTTAGGTTTGAGCGAACAAGTCACTTTTTAGGTGCTTTGTTAAAGGAAAATGAGCAACTTAAGAAAATTTCCTTGGAAGTTGACCCTCGTCGCTTACAGAGTCGCTCTGAAAAGTTTTTACAAATTCTTTTGCCTCAAGATTTGCAAACACACTTTTCTTCTAAAATTTCTTCTCATGCGTCTCTCCATGAGGCTAATGAAGAAAAAAAAGAGTCAGTGGTTTCAGAGGTTCTCCTTCAAGACACTCAAAATTACCGTTCGTTTTTAAATGATTATGTAAATGCTAGTTCTGAAATTCATGAAATTGAAGTTTTTAAAACTCGTAAAAACTTAGTATCAACTCATTCTCAAAGACTTTCTTTCACTCGAGATAGAGTAAACGAGGAAGGCCTTTTGGAGTGGGGTCATTTAAAGTCTGGTTTTGGTTACTATTTCGGGCCCTTTGAAAAGCCAAAAGAGACTGCGGAAAAAGTAAAATTATTGTTAGAAGATTTCCCTATTCAAAATAACGCATTGTCTTTAGAACAAAGACTTAGTAATTTGCGCGTGTTGATTTCTTATTTGCATGGCCAGCTTGAGAATGAAATAGAAACTTTGAAGGGAAAGTTTTTTCAGCTACCGTCTCTAAAAAGTATTTCTCAATGGCCGCTCCATATGGCGAGTTTAAAAAAAGCGCAAAAATTACAACAAGAGCCCAGCCCTATTCTTGCCAAAGAGCTTTATAAAAGCGGGCTTGGAGTTATTACAAATAATGAACTGAAAGAACTTGAGCTTGTGGTTGTAGTAAAAGGCCGAATCGTCAAGAAAATTCGGATGCCAATCGAGCAAAGTAGTAAGCTCAAAAGTCCTCGTTTTTTTACCAGGCTATTTCAACCATATTATGAAGAAATAAAAAATATCCATTTGCCTTTCCATTTTGATGATGAAACTTGTTCTGCTGTTGAGCTTTTTTATTATTGGTTAGAGCAAAAAAAAGGTGAAGGTGAATGGGTAGAATTTGGTGAACTCGAGAATTTGTACGATCCTCAATTGCTTGCCTAATTACCAAAGAGCGATGTACTTTCTTGGATCTATTTTGGCACCTTCTACTTCTATTTCATAGTGTACGTGAGGGCCTGTGCTGCGTCCTGTACTTCCTACTGCCGCAATTACTTGTCCTTTTTTTACATGTTCTCCTGGAGCAACATAGATCATACTTGTGTGTGCATAACGAGTCAGCAATTTGTTGGCATGTTTAATTTCAAGCATGCGTCCATACCCATCTCCAATAGCTGTTCTAGTTACTACCCCTTCGGCGGTTGCATAAATTGGAGAACCTATAGGTGCTGCAATATCAAGGCCCATGTGCATGCGCCCCTTCCCTGTAAAAGGGCTAAGCCGCCATCCAAAAGATGAGCTCAGTCGTCCTCTAGTAGGTGCGACATCGGGAACTTGTTGAAGTTTTTCGTGACGATGCTTGAGCTCAGCAATGAGATTATTAAATTGTATTAAACTATCTGAACTTTCTTTTTGAGATTTTTCTGCTTCTTCAAAAAGGGTTTTGAGGAGAAAATGTTGCTCTTTTATGTCTGAAAGGTGTTTAGAAATTTCAAATTCTTCTTGGGTTAAAGGGCCAATGCCCAAAGTATCGCCACCATGATAACTTAAGGTTTTGTATTTCTGCTGAGTATTTTTTCTATCGTCCATGTGATAAGCGACGTTTTTTAGAGAAGTAGAGAGAGTTTTGAGTTCACTCACGGTGTTTTCAATGTGCCGTATTTTTTGGGTCAACGCAGCCATATCTTTTTTCACTGCATTGCCTGGTTGGCTTTGGGCTTTTGTTTGGATTAAGGCCTCGCGGAGTGAAATATTTTGGATGAGGAGTCCACCTACTCCCAGCATGGATGAGATTAAACCGCAAAGTACAGCTACCGGAATAGCCTTGTGGATTTTCATCCATCTTGTTTCGCCAGTTTTATTTGTTTGGATGATATGTAAATAGCGGTATTGTCGCTTGGTTTTTTTTTGTTTGAAATATTTTTTTCTAGTGTTGGTAAAACTTATCATCCGCACCCTCTTTACCCTCACTACGTCAATATTTTTAAAATTTTGCAGTAGTGAGGGTGTGTCTATAAATTGATTTTAATCAATCTTGATTTTCTAAGTCCTTTATCGCTCAGGAAAAAATTCCTGAGGAGGCAAGAAATAGAGAGCGGTAGGAGAATGTTGTTCAAGTGGGAAAATTATACAAAAGTCATGACGTCTTTGTTGCCGACGTCAGTAAGAGCTTATTTTTTCCTCAAGCCACTGTTGAATGAGAGCTGCCTCTTTAGTGAAGTCACTGCTCATGCGAAGATCCATGTACTCTTTATAGAGCTGCTCAATAATTTCGTTCAACGTTCCAGCGAGCTCCAAACGTCCAAGGATATGTTCTTGGGAGTCGCCCTGCCCAACAGCAGGAAGCCGAATGTTTTTGAGAGAGAGGTCGTCTGCGCACAAGCAAAATGACCAATGGCTTTGTTGGTTTTGTAAAACAAATTTAGCTTCTTGAAGCATTTTTCCTGCGATTAACGCTGCGCTTGCTTCTTGAGCATAGCCTGGAGAACCGCCTTTTAAACTATTTTCCCGCACAGAACCGCTAGCGCTGCATAGAACGATGCGGTCGTCAATAAAGAATTGGAACTCTCCAAGCTGCGTAACTTTAATTTTATGATTTTGAGTTTCACTTTTAAACCAAAGCCAAGTTAAAAATTCTCGACCTAAGAAGCTGCGGTTTATCTTTAAAAAATTAAGATCCTCATTGAGGGTTTCTCGTGACATAGGAATCTCCTTGTAATGAGGCCTTTTATAAGATTATGGAATCCGGCGCAAACAACAATTGCTCTTCCAAACATGGTAGTGCTTGCGCCAAAGGATGTCATATCCTAATCTGTGGCTTAAATTCATGAGGGACATAATGAAACAAGCTAACTTGATCTTTATTTTGACTGCTTGCTTGGGTCTTTTGTTGTCGGGTTGTTTGTTGACTAACCAAAAATATGTGGTTTTGAAAAAAAGCCAATTGTCCTCACCAGTTTGGCTCTTGCAAAATGTTGAGATTCATGAAAATAATCCTCCATTTGTCAATTTTGTCTATAATAAGCAGTTTGTGGTTAATTTGCCTTTAGGGATCAAGCAGGCGCAAAATGCTGCGAGTCAAAAAATATATTCCATGGTAGCCGATGCTCTTTGGAAAAACATAGGTCATTCTAAAACTAATTCCACTCTTTTTTTTCCTGAAAATCGAGAGAAACTTGTCCGTGAATGTTTGGGTTCTCCTCAAGGATTTTTAATAGGCGATATTTATTGGGAGCTTCACCAGGCCCCCAGTTCCAAAGAATTAAGACAATATTACGTTGTTTGGGTTTTGCTTTTGGTGCCAAAGCCCCTATATGATAAAGCTTACCTGGCTTTTAGTGGCCAAACACAATGGAAATAGCAAATGACTCAAGAAAAATGGCTTATTATCACGGAAAAGCCATCCGTGGCTGCTGATATAGCGAAAGCTATAGGTGGGTTTGAAAAAAAGACAGACTATTATGAATCGTCAAAGTATTACATGACATGGGCCGTTGGCCATCTTCTAGAGCTTTTGTCACCAGAAGAGATAGATCCCAAATACAAGCGTTGGCTTTTACAAGATCTTCCTATCCTACCTGAGTATTTTGAATATAAACCCAAAAAGGGACAAACAGAACGTTTGAATCATATTAAGCAAATTGCCAAGAAAACCCATGTCGTTGGTTTTATCAATGCATGCGATGCGGGTCGTGAGGGTGAGCTTATTTTCAGGGAAATCTACGATTTTTGTCAACAAAATAAGCCCTCACAAAGACTTTGGTTACAAAGTATGACAGCACAGGCAATTCGCACAGGGTTTGAAGGGGCAAAACCAGGAGAAGAGTTTAACAATCTTGGGGACGCTGCACGGTGTCGTGCCGAGAGTGATTGGCTCATTGGAATGAACGGTACCCGTGCCATCACCAAGCGCTTGAAGACTCGGAACACAAAAGGAGTTTGGTCGGTAGGTCGTGTACAAACACCCACATTAGCTCTTCTCGTGCATCGAGAACTGGACTATCTAAAGCACAGACCAGAACCTTATTTTTCTTTAGAGGGAAGATTT
>JAIXXU010000151.1 GCA_027490595.1 Pseudomonadota bacterium | reverse complement strand
TTTTAATAAAAAAATATCAAAAAAAATTAAACTATTTATAGAACAAATAAAAGCTAAGACTGAATGTCCAATCACATTTGAAACCATAAAAAATCCAATAATCATAAACCATAGTTCATGTATATTTGATATACATTCAATTAAAAATCACTCCCAAATCTTAGCTGGAAGAATGTATATTGATGGAAAAACATACATTAAAAATCCTCTCACGAATGGCCCTATTTATGAAATTCAAAAAAATAAACTAAATGGTGAATTCATAATAAAAGAAAGTTTACACGAAAGAAAAAATATTCTTATTGAGTTAAATCTCATATATAAAAAATTAAAAAATCTTGCTCAAAACAGAATGAAGCAAATATCAGGCATGAATTATAATAGTCAATTAGAAAAAATTAAAACTCTTTTAGAATTATTGGAAAAACAAGAGCAAATGACTTATGGAATATAAAATAAAAATACTATAAAATATTAAAATTTTTTTGCAAAATCAGAATCACGACTATTCATCAAATCAAATGATTATTAAAATCTACTGGCACTCTCTTGCAGCCCCCTATTGATTAGCAGCATGAATACACTGAGCTCTGAACCAAGGAAGATCTTCTGCTAACATATTTGAGGCTAGCCATAAAACTGTTGAACTCCAAGCAATAAATCGGCCTGTTGACATCAAATTCTTGTGCGTTCCACCCGAAGACTATATTTCCTTAGACGATAGTCTAGAACCTGAAAACTGTCAGAACCAATTATACTTCTTTGAGGACTTTGTTTATGGGATTTAAAAAAACTTCAGCAAAACGTATTTTTTTGGGCACTTTTCTATTTATAGGTATTTTGCCTTTACAGGGGTGCATCACCTCTGAACGCCAAGACCAATTACAAAAAAATATAGACAAAGTTCAAAGCCAACTGAATAAAATACAAAACAATGTCCAGCAACTATCCAACTCTGAGCAGAATTTGAATGCTTCACAAATCGACCTCCAAAGTTTAAAAGATCAACTTCAGCTGACTCAGGGAGATCTATTAGAACTCAAAAACAGAATAAAACATATCGAAGAGACTGCAGGGGCAGGAAGCACGACAGTAGCGCCTGATGTCGTTAACTTAAACCATACGAACAACTCAGACATCTCGTCACTTCAAAAAAGACTTTCCCGTGTAGAACTTTTATTGAACGATAACCTTTTTTCAAATACTCGCAAGGGCAAACTCCCTGTCAAGATAAAGAACCAAACGGTTCTGGAAGACTCGCTAAAGACATGGCTTGATTCAGGTGATTTCAAAAAAGTGATCCTAATTTCCACGCAGGTTTTAAATGCTCAAGATGCTTCGCAAAGTATGCTTGGAATTGCTCTTGAATACCGGGGAGAAGCAAAATTCCAGATGAAAGATTACAGAGGAGCGGCACTTGATTTAGGTTTGTATGCTGAAAAATTCCCCAAACAAAGCCGCTCTGCAAGAGCACTATTATTAACAGGTGATAGTTATGTCTACTTAAAAAATAGCGCTGCCGCTAAATTTTACTATCAAGAATGTGCAAAAAATTATGGAAGCACTGCGGAAGGAAAAGCAGCCGCTGACAGACTTGGAAAGTTAACTAAAACAAGCAACTAAATGTGTGTATTTTTACTTTTCAGGCGTGAGATGAGCTTTAAAATTTCGGCGCTCTTCTTCAACGGCTTCTCCTTCTGACACAAACGTTGCAGCATCAAAAGCTGACTGGTTTGGATTGATGCCATGGCGCTCTTCATATTTTTTGATCAATTGATCAACGACAATTGCACAACAAATATTCCCGAAAACATTAACCATGGTGCGGAAACGATCGAGAATTCTATCAATAGGCAGCAAAACAGCAATTGCAGATGTAGGAATATTTACTGAACGAAGAACAGTAACCATCGTAATAAGTCCACCTTCAGGAATACCCGTACAACCCATACCTGCTACGATAGACGTGACAAAAATTACCATTTGCTCACTGAATGACAAGTGTCTCCCAAGAATTTGGCTAAAAAATAGTGCTGCAGAAGCTTCATACATAACTGTACTGCCAAGATTAATTGTCGAGGTAAAGGGAAGCACAAAACGATTCACATCTTCCCGTATATTTTCTTTTTGAACGGTGTCCATAGAAATGGGAAGGGTAGCAAGAGTACTGGAGGTTCCAAACCCAGTTGCTAAGGCATAGGATGTATTGCGAACAAACTGAAACGCAGCTTTGCGTGCAATAAGGCGTACAGCAAGCAACTGCCAACTAAATTGCAGCACCAGTCCTGATAAAAACACAACAACAAATATCCCTAGTCCATATAGATCTTGCACAAAGTGCTTTTGTTTCACAGATTCAGCAACCCCTGTACCCAATAACGAAAAAATACCAAGGGGGCTGAGGTTGATAACCCAAGTAATCATCTTGATGAAAATATTTTTAACTTCTCCTAGAAGATTAACGATATTCTTCGCGTTATCCCCGCAAGCTGAACAGGCAACGGAAAACAAAATAGCAAACACAACCACAGGCATAACATCAAAGCGTACTGCAGCTTCGAGAATATTAGGGGGAAATATATTTGAGGTGATGTATCCCTCAAAAGATAACTTCACGTTATTGGAAGGCAAGAGATCGGCGGGACTGGCAACAAGAGACGGATTGATTCCGAGACCTGGGTTGAAAAGATTAAAAAGTAAGAGGCCAATACCAACGGCCAAACACACGCTTAAGAGGACATAACAAAGAGTGTACACTCCAAGAGAGCCTAGCTTTTTCACACCACCCATGGATGCTATGGAACTTACCAAAGCCGAAAAGATTAAAGGCAAAACCAGCATTTTCAACAAGTTGAAAAAAACTTCTCCAATCCACTTGATTGAAATCATAAATTCAGGAAAGAAAATACCAAACAAAATACCCAAAACAACGCCCAACATCACAAGGAGTGTGTTAATGCTTTTGTGAGTCCGTGAATTTTTTCCCATTATTTCACTCCATTTCCAGTAACCTCACGCAAAAAAGCTGCATTTGGCGGCGTTTCAAAGTCAAGAAAGATTGCTTACTATTTTTTGGACCTTTGGACAACTCTAAAAAAATAGAATGTGGTAACTTGGTCATGTGATCAAAAAATTACTCGATGATCGCGTCGACAAAAATAGAACGGCCAACTAGGAGATACCACGTGCATACCACAAACAACATCCCCACACGCAATAAAGTGAGTTCTTCAGAAACCTGGGACCTAACGGATCTTTTTCTTGATTTTAACCAATGGGAAGAAAAACTAAATTCCCTCCCCACAGAAAATCAACTGGAAGAATTGATGAGCACAAAATTCAAAGGGAAGCTTGGTCAGTCTTCGGAGCTACTTTTAGAATGCATAAAATACCGAGATGAAATTACTCGAGTTCTTGAAAGTTTATACGTATATGCCAATTTAAGGCAATGCGAGGATCTAGAAGACAGTGAAGCATCTGAAAAATGTGGCAAAATTGAAGGGATAATGTCCTCTATTCAAGCTCAATTTTCATTCATTGAACCCGAGATGCTTCTTATCCCCTCCCTATTGCAGTGGTCAAAAGAAGCTCCGCTAAACCAATATCGCTTTCAAATCGAAGAATTAATTAGACAAAAATCTCATGTTCTCACAGAGAAAGAAGAAGCTATTTTATCGAGACTGCAGGTGCCACTTAACAACTTTGACAGCATTCATTCTAAATGGAACAACGCCGACCTTAAATTCACTCCCGCACTGGACAAAGATGGAAATGAACACGTTGTTTCTCATTCTCGTTACTCTTCCAATTTACAGTCGAAAGATAGAATATTGCGAGTCAATACAGTAAACTCTTTTTATAGTGAAATATCTAAATGGCGGCACACTATTACTCAAAATTATTTTGGAAATATGGTGGCAGGCTCATCTATAGCTCAAATTAGAAATTTTAAAGGTTACTTAGAAGCCTCACTATTTGGCGATGATATTCCTGTAGATCTTTATGACAACCTTATTAAATATGTAAGGTCAAATTTAAATCTCCTACACAGAAGCATGGAACTCAGAAAAAAAGTTTTAAAATTAGACGCCATTGCTCCTCATGATCGCATGGTTTCACTTTATGAAGGACAAGAACAAAAGTTTTCTTGGGAAGAAGGCCGTGATTTAGTTTTGGAGGCTATAAAACCGCTAGGGCAAGAATATGTTGAAATTGCAAGAAAAGGTTTAACAACAGAACGATGGATAGATAGAGCTGAAAATCAAGGAAAACGATCGGGTGCTTTTTCCTGGGGCTGCTATGATTCTAAGCCTTATATGCTACAAAGTTGGACAGGCACATTAAGTGACGTTTATACTCTAGCACATGAGCTTGGCCACTCAATGCATAGTTATTATAGTAGAAAAAATCAAAGTTATCACAATGCTTCCTACACTATTTTTGTTGCCGAAGTTGCAAGCACTCTCAACGAAGCCCTGCTAACAGAGTACATTTTAAATCATAAAGCGGGCACTTCGCTAGCTCAAAGGGTTGTCTCTGAAACACTTCAAAATTTTGAAGGAACGGTCTTGCGACAAGTTTTATTTGCTACGTTTGAGCGAGAAATTGCTCAAATTTCAGATAGAGGAGAAGCCTTTACTCCTGATAAATTGGAAGAAATATATTTTGCCTTAAATAAAGAATGGTATGGTTCACACGGATCTTATCCTGACTATATAAAATATGAGTGGATGCGTATTCCTCATTTCTACTCAGCTTTTTACGTATATAAATATGCAACAAGTTATTGCGCCTCACTAGCTTTGTGCGAAAAATTAAAAAACAATCCAGAAGAAGGTCAAAGCAAAATTTTTGATCTGTTAAAAGCTGGTGGCAGCAAATCATCCCTAGAAATATTGAAGGACGCTGGAATTGATTTTCTTACCCCCATGCCCGTATCAAATGCTTTCCAAAATTATGAAAAAAATATTGATTTAGCAGCAAAGACATTTGCTTAAATTTTTTTCCTTGTTTATTCTCACGGATTGTTTTTAGAAAGGCTATGTATGAAAGAGCAATCCACCCCCAGTATTTACAAGCAGCGCGTTGATCAAAGTGTTCAATTTTTGAATGAATGGAACAAAGGACATCCTGTGCCAGACATTGCGATTGTGCTTGGCTCGGGTCTATCCCAGGTTGCTGCACAAGACGCCAAGCTTCGTTCCCTACATTTTTCAGAAATTCCAGGTTTGCTAAAAAAACAAGATGAAATTTTAAAAATAATTGATGATTATGATCAAAAACATTATAGATATTTTACAGGCGCTGCAGCAACTATAGGTATGAATATTGGAAAATCAC
>JAIXXU010000261.1 GCA_027490595.1 Pseudomonadota bacterium | reverse complement strand
GACTGTTAATCACTTGGTCGGGTGTTCAATCCACCCCTGGGGAGCCATTTTTCTTGTTATTCTTATTCCAAATTCTTTCCATATAAACTAAATTAAACCTTTTTATAATAAACATGTTTTTTTTGTTAAAACTCATTGGTTTAAAATTTTTTAATAATAAATTGTTTTTGGTAATTATGAGCTCAATTTTTGAATTAATTAAGACTGGAAGAAAAATAATGGCGGGATGGACGGGACTTGAACCCGCGACCTCCGGCGTGACAGGCCAGCGTTGTAACCAACTCTACTACCACCCCACAACATTGATGAATGTATGCCAGAAGGCAAACTGCATTGCAAGGGTTAGGTTCGTATTTTTTTGTCCTTTAAACTGCTTAGCTAGTATTTTAGAGATCATGAAGGCAAGGACATCATATTTTTGTGCAATTTGGCGTTGTTTGTATGAAGAGCGATCTTTGGAAAATTTTCTTGAAAATAGGACAGACTAAAATCATTTTTAAATAAAAATAGAGGACAGTCAAAGTGATCTTTGGCAACTGTCACATCAGCTTTTAGTCTAGCCTCTTCAATCTCTTCATTCGTCGCATTCGTCCAGCGGGCATGCTTGAACGGTAGTGATTCTAAACTGCAGTCAACATTGTATTCATTTTTTAAGCGAAATAACAATACATCAAACTGTAAATTCCCTACGGCAGCAAGAATGGGATCGCTGGCAACTCTTAAGTCATCAATAAACATTTGGATGGTACCCTCTTGGCAAAGTTGCTCTAAGCCCTTCATCAGTTGCTTTCGTTTTAAGGCGCTATTTGTTTTCACAATGGCAAAAAACTCTGGAGCAAAAGAGGGAATCCCTTCAAATTCCAATTGGCCATTTTCTACAAGGGAATCTCCAATAGAAAATATACCTGGGTCATATATTCCAACCACATCACCGGCATAGGCTTTATCTAAAGATGTTCTATCTTGAGCGAAGAATTGTTGAGGTGTTGTGAGACGAATTTCTCGTTTCAGCCGTGCCACATTCACATTGAGACCAGCTTCATAAACGCCGCTTACAATACGTAAGAATGCTATACGATCGCGATGCTTTGGGTCCATATTTGCTTGAATTTTAAAGATAAAACCGCTAAAAAATGATTCTTGAGGGTCAACCGTTCCGTGGTTGCTCTGCTTAGGTGAGGGAGAGGGAGCAAGGTGGAGGAATTTCTCTAAAAACAGTCGGATGCCAAAATTAGTCATCGCAGCACCAAAAAACATAGGAGAAATCTCACCCTTCAAGAACTTCTCCATTGAAAAGGGATCTCCAGCAGTTTCAAGCATGTCTAAATCATCCATTGCTTCTTGCCACAAAGATGAGGGTACAATTTTATCAATTTCTTCTTGTTGTGATAAGGAAATAACTTTAGCAATCGTTTCTGTCGTTGTATTTCTACCTTCAAAATGATGAAACTTTTTTTCTTCTCTATCAATAATTCCCTTGAATCTTTCTCCAGACGAGACAGGCCAATTCATAGGATATGTTGGAATACCAAGAACTCTTTCAATTTCGTCCATGAGCTCAAAAGGGCTTTGGCATTCTCGATCGAGTTTGTTGATAAAAGTAAAAATTGGGATTCCTCTTAATTTGCAAACTTCAAATAATTTGATTGTTTGCGGTTCAACGCCTTTTGCGCCATCAATTAGCATGATGGCAGCATCTGCGGCAGCAAGTGTTCTGTAGGTGTCTTCAGAAAAATCTTGGTGGCCAGGTGTGTCTAAAAGGTTGCAAACATAGTCTTTATATTCAAAGTTCATAACGCTTGTTGAAACAGAAATGCCTCTTTGTTTTTCCAATTCCATCCAGTCAGAGGTCGCAAATTTTTTTGATTTTTTTGCCTTCACAGATCCTGCCATGCGAATAGCGCCACCAAGTAGAAGTAGTTTTTCTGTAAGAGTTGTTTTTCCAGCGTCAGGATGAGATATAATGGCAAAGGTTCGTCTTCTTTGAATTTGTGAGGAATGAATATTTTTATTGTTGTTAGACATTTATTTGGTTCCTTTTTTAGTCGTAGTAATATATAGTTGCAAAAAATTTCAAAAGAGGCCCTAATGAATTCGTTGACACACTTACAGCTCAGGGAAACAGCCGACCAGTTTTCTGTTCTTGCTGGCACTTTACAAATGAAGCCTTTTGAGCTCAAAGCCAAACAAATCAGATTTGCTGATAGGGCGTTAACAAGTATGGATTCCTTTTTTTCCCATAAATTAGTTAAAGAAGCAAAGCAATGGAGAGAATCAAAAAAAGCTCTTCATATTCTCGAGCATAAATGTAAATTACTTGAAAACAAGACTCGGGAAATTGAGTCTCTAGAGAGAAGAATTGAAGAATTTAAAACAAATACAAAGGCGTGGTTTGATTTGTCAGATGATGAAAGGGATAAAATCATCATAAATTCTAATCGGGCACAAGATTTTTTGTTGAATCAAGAACAGTCTGCTGAGCAGTATGTTCTTCATCGTTATAAAAGGTTTTTAGCTTTAGAGCCTTTAACTCCATATGCAGATAATGCTCACTATTTGTGTGAGTCCTTATTTCATTTTGAAAATCGTAATAAGTATGAAGCTCATATTGAGAAACTAGAAGATAAAGTAAGCAAAGCTCAAGATCGTTTAAAAACTGTTAGTCGAGGATTTTGGATAGCGATTGTTTTTTGTTTATTTATTTTTACAATCCCAATCTGTTTCCCTTTTTCTCTCAGTCTTTGGAAGAGAAAACGAAATATTGAATCACAAATTGTGAATGTTAAAGAATCTATTCGTCGGGAGCAAAAAAGGCTTATTGCTGCTGATGAAGGTGCCGTTCTGTCTGTCGAGATTCGTGATATTTTAGGAAATATTTCTCTAGAGGTTGTTCGAGATATTTTGTTGGAGGTTCGAGAGTTGAGGGTTGAGTTTTTGGGCCCGGACAGGACGTCAAGTTCTGCTGTTTTATTGTTGCATTTTTTAGCTCAAAACAGAGAGAAGTTGACAGAAATATTTGGTGTGATGCCTGAAGAACCTATGGAGATGTTTTTTTGGCTCACAGAGAATGTGAATAAATATCAAAATACACAAACACATATTCATCAATTACAGTCTCAGAAAGAATTGTTAGATCAGCAAGTTAAACAACTTACGAAGGGTTATTCAAAAACACTACTAGATGCTAGTCTTTATAATTTAAAAAACATTACAGCTACTATTTTTTTGCTTCCTTTTGATGATGAAGAAAAAGAAATTTTTTGTGATATTTGTCTTCAAGTGCCATCTGTTATCAGTAAAGTTCGTGAAGTTCTCTATTATTTAAGTAGGCAACAGACAATTCATATTTCCTATTGGAATGCTCTGGCTTTGCAAGTTCAAGCTCATTCGAATATGTTTTCATTGTGTGTACTTCATGGTCAGTATGCTAGTGAAAAAAACTCCCTAGGATATCAATCAAGTAAAAAAAATAATGAATT
>JAIXXU010000281.1 GCA_027490595.1 Pseudomonadota bacterium | reverse complement strand
GTTAGTTAAATAATAATTATTAACAGAAAATTTTATACTATAGGGTTTTAATATATCCCTTGATAATAAAAGATTATTCAACGTTAAAAATTTAAATCTTCTTTCATTTACCAGCCCCGGAAATTTTATTTGTCCAGAAAAATTCATTAATTTTATTACAAATAATTTATTAATTTCCATTTCTTCGTTATAATGATTGGATGAAAGAATATCATCTTTAAGTATATTTCCCAAAAGCATTAAGAAAAGATAAATAAATAATCGAATCAAAATGTTAGTATAAAAGTCATAAGTTGTTGAAGATTCATAAAAAGAGGAGCTAATCACACCGAAGTATAATGATTCAAATGCAAGCAAACAAATTAGGAGTTGATGAGATGTTCTCATTTTTTGACTGATTTTCTGGTTTTCGGTCTGAAAAATTTCATTATTTTTCGTTGTTAACCTATCGTAAAAAACCTCTTTGTTTTCAAAAATAGCAATCAATATCAATCTTAGTATAAATGAAAAAGAATTGATTGAAAAAATGTTTCTTTTATCTGTGTATTTTACCATAGGAAATAAAATATTATAAAAACTCAAAGGAAGGGAAATAAAAAGTGTAGCTTTGTTTCTCACGTAACCTTGCTTCATATTCATTTTATACAAAACAACATCATCAAATACGGCTGGCCTAAGATATTTTTCTTCGGAGATCTCTTTAGGAAGAACCTCCGAAGAAAAATAGACTGATTTTGTTTCATTTTGTTCTGAAGAAGTTGAGGTACCAACGCTAGTTTGATTTTGCATTGCATGAGGATTTGGATTTAAAAAAACAGCCTGGAACATTTTTTACTGAATTCATAAAATGAGCATCCATCGTTTATTTGCTGAACAAACCGATGGAAGTTAGTTACCCATAAAAATAAAATGAGTAAAGAAGAAAATGGGGTAAGATATTTAAAATTTTTTCAAAAAAAATCATACATTAAAAAGAAAATGCATGACGTCGCCATCTTGGCAAAAGTATTCTTTGCCTTCTTTTCTGACAAGTCCTGCTTTCTTTACTTCAGCCTCGCTTCCAAGATTAAAAAGTTCCTGGCAATGGTAAACTTCCGCACAAATAAATCCTTTTTCAAAGTCAGAATGAATCACACCTGCAGCTTGAGGAGCCTTGCATACTTTTGGTATTGTCCAAGCCCTCACCTCTTGCACTCCTGCCGTAAAATAGGTTGCCAAACCAAGCAATTCAAATGCCGCTTTGGTTAATCTATCTAAACCAGACTCCTCAATTTTTAAATCAGCCATGTATAATTTTGCATCTTCTTCGTCAAGCTGACTTAATTCTTCCTCAATTTTTGCTGAAACGACAATAACTATAGCTCCTTCTTTTTTCGCTATCTCTCGGACCACTTGAACATAAGATGAACCTTCGGCATCATTTGCTAATTCATTTTCCGATACATTTGCGGCAAATAACACTGGTTTTCTTGAAATTAAATGTAAACTTTTTAAATATTCGTCTTCTTCATCAGAAAGAGCAACGAATGATCGCGCTGGTTTTAAACCCTCTAGATGATTTTTCAAACGCTCAGCACATTCATGAAAAATTTTTATTTTCTTATCAGGATTTTTGAGCTGCTTGCCAAGCTTTTCCAGGCTTTTAGAAACTGTTTCAAAATCTGCATAAATAAGTTCCGTATGAATGGTATCGATATCTCTCGCAGGGTCAGGGTGTCCATCAACGTGAATAATATTAGGATCATCAAAACATCTCACCACATGCACAATGGCATTCACTTGCCTGATATGCCCTAGAAACTGATTTCCTAACCCTTCCCCACGGCTAGCACCTTTCACAAGACCTGCAATATCAACGAACTCCACAAAAGCAGGAATTGTTCGAAGGGTTTTTACCAAGTCAGAAATTACACTTAGGCGTGAATCAGGAACAGCAACGCGACCAACATTAGGTTCAATGGTACAAAATGGATAATTTGCAGACTGTGCTAAAGAAGTTTTTACAAGTGCATTGAAAAGTGTAGATTTACCAACGTTAGGAAGGCCTACAATACCGCACTGAATTTCCATAAATTCCCCTTACTTTCTTCGCAAAAAATGAATTGTAACTTACCTTTAGGCCCAACTATGGGAAGCGGCATTATGCCTAAAAGACTTGTGTTATTCAAATTATTCTTTGCATGAGTTGACTCTTCATTCAATCATGATAAAGAGTGCACGTGAATCGTTTTGCAACTGTCTAAATTTTAATAGTATTTTCTAAAATCTCCTCCGAGCAAGGAACCGACTTTATGACCCTGGAAAAGAAAAACCGTATCATTCAAGGCGCGACTGCCAAGGATGAAACAGCACAAAATCCTCTTAAAACTAACGAAAAAAGAAGTGTAAGCTTTTCCGCATGTCCAGAAAACATGAAAAACCTCCTTGAAGAAATCGATTTAAGCAAACTTGTTTACTGGAAACTCAAACAAACACTCAACCAAAAAACAGAGCAACGCAAACAAGAAATTCTTCAAAATATTATTGAAGATGTTGAACGCCCTCTGATTTCTATTGTGTTAAGCCATACAAATGGAAACCAAAGTAAGGCTGCAAAACTTCTTGGCTGCAACAGGAATACACTCCATCGTAAACTCAAGGACTTTCTCATCAACCCCCGCGAGCATAAAAAAAGAAAAACAAAGCTCAAGGAAAGATCCTTTTCAACATTGACTTCGAGCTCATCATTTGCAAGCGCTAGCTTCAAAGAAACCACTGATTTTTAATCTTTCATACCCCTGAGGCTCGAACTCTATGGCATCTTATTCTAACAGCCAGGTCTCTCCTCAAATTGCAGGGCTACCCCATTCAAAAGAAGCAGAACAAGCAGTTCTTGGAACTATCCTTGCAACACCCTCTTCCGTTTTAGGCTGCACTGAAAAACTGATTGTGGAGTACTTTTTTGACCCACAACACAGACTGATTGTGGCAGCCATGTGCGACTTGATGCTTGAAAACAAGCCTACAGATGTCACTCTCGTCTATGGAAAACTAAGAGAAAAAGGAGAAAACCTTAAGGTCGGAGACCTCGAAGGTGTTCGTCGTTTTTTAGAATTTAATGCAAGACCCGAATTTCTTGGCTATTGGCTTGATGAAGTTAAAAAATATTGGGAACTACGTTCTGTTATTGAAGTTTGTGCAGAAATTGTGAACCGAGGAAAAAGGGTTGCCGGAGCAAATGTCGATGAATTCCTTGGATATGCTGAGTCCAAATTCATGCAACTTGCAGAATCTCGAATTACAAGTGGACTTATTCCTGTTTCAACTGTACTTCGCGAGACCATTTTAGAATTAGAAAGACTTTTTCAAAACCCTGGCCAAGTAACGGGCATTCCTAGCGGGTTTGTAGACCTTGACAAAGTAACAGCTGGATTCCAACCCTCCGATCTCATTATTCTTGCCGCACGCCCAGCCATGGGAAAAACAGCTTTAGCTCTCAATTTCGCAGCAAATGCTGCCCTACGGTACCAAAAAACAGTGGCATTTTTTAGTTTAGAAATGAGCAACAATCAGCTTATGCAACGGATGCTTGCCACGGCCGCCAAAATAGAATCTCACCGTTTTCGGGACGGCAAAATGACTTCGGATGAATTAAATCGCTTATACCCTGAAGCGGCAGGCTTCCAAACAGACAGACTGTGCCTAGATGACTCCCCAGGCATTAGCATCATTGACCTTGCAAGCAGGTGTCGAAAACTCAAAAGAGAAAAAGGGACGTTAGACATGATTATTGTTGACTACCTTCAGCTCATGTCTGCAGGAACAATTACGGGGAAAAGCCTACAAAGTAGGGAGCGAGAAATATCTATGATAAGCATGGGGCTAAAAGCTCTTGCAAAAGAACTAAACTGCCCCGTCATAGCCTTATCCCAGCTCAATCGCGGTTTGGAGCAACGTCCTGACAAACGCCCTAGACCCTCCGACTTACGCGAGTCTGGATCCATAGAACAAGACGCCGATCAAATCATGTTTGTCTACCGAGATGAGGTTTACAACAAGGAATCACCGGATCGAGGCATTGCCGAAATAATCATTGGCAAAAACCGGCATGGAGCTATTGATACCGTAAAATTAGCATTTCAGAGCAATTACACATCCTTTCATAATCTCGCAAAATTCGATAATCACTCATAAATATTCATTTTGCGCAGTTTTTTTCCAGCAAAATCTTGACGAACCAATTGATTGACGACCTATTACCCCCTAGTGAAAAAAGATGTTGTTCTTTTTTTGAACAATCTATACTTTGGTGACTTAACACTTTTTTTTGGTGCCTTATGTCTTCACCCTTAGGTTTTCGTCCCATCAGTACGAGCGGTGCACTAATTCGTTGCAATGAACCTCCAAAAGAAGAGAATGGCAGAGACTCCAATACTGTTACTGCATCAGTCACAATCGGTAACCAAAGCGCAATCTTTACTCCCGCCTATTCTCCGTCGTTTTCTAAAACTCTAAATCTTACTGTTGAGGAAGACAGATCACCAAGAGAAGAGGGCGTCCAAACACAACTCCCTTCATTATTTGAACCCTCTCTCGACTCACAACAATATTCCTCGCTTCCCCAATCTCCTTCTGACAGCCCTAGGTTTGTGGTGTTCCATCACGATCAGGGTAATAGGCAAAAAGAAGTCATTTCTTCAGAGCCTTTCACAATTACTGTTTCAAACACTTGCACTACCCAAAGCCCGAAAATGAATAGCAGGTCTTCGGAATCATCACCAAAAACCTCCGATAGTGAAGATGACTATCAATCCTGCGAAAGTGGGACCCAAACACCCACCAGCACAAACTCAGAACCGTCTCCTGACAGAAAACCGCATTTTAAAACACAGCATAATAATCTTTCTCATTCCACACCCCCTCATAGACATAGGTACCTAGAGACAAAGTCTTATAATATTCCTAAGTCTTCAAATAGATTTTTAACCCGTACAAGTACTAAGAGAGATCAAACAAAACTTACAGAAAGTCAAACTTCACCACAACTGCCTAAGTTTTCTGTTACCAAAAGGCCAAGCAATGTCATTATCGAAAAAAATGACAAAATATTGCTTAGAAATGATAAGATATTCCAAATTCTTAGAAATATAAGTAAAAAGCTACACGCTACAAGCTCTGCAAAATTTTCTATTTCAGGCGAAAAAATCCGCTTGTTTTGTAAAGATGAAATTAAAAAACTTGAAGTGGAATTGAAAAAACTCATTCTTAGTTTCTACAATGATGCGGGCGTCATCGATAATACTAAACTGAGCC
>JAIXXU010000103.1 GCA_027490595.1 Pseudomonadota bacterium | reverse complement strand
TTGGACCTTTTTGCGATGACCATTGGAGTTTACTACTTCTTATCCTCATGATTAACGTTAGCACCGTTCTGGATGAGGAACTCTTGATAGCTCTCCTTCCACTTATCAATTTCAGCCTGACTAACAGCCGTTTTCTTTTCGTATAATTTTTTCATATTTGTTGTAATTAAGTCTAATTGTTTTTTATATTTTAAGCACTGACTACACAATATGAGATGAATATGAAGTTGTACTTTTTTATAAAATGGTAGTTCTTGATGAGAACTTAAAATGGTTGATATTTCTTTACAAGAAGGCATGTCTCAAACCCCATTTTTCTTTGTTTTAGTTTCAATACATTCTCGCAATTTATTGCGGGCCCGATAAAGAAGCACTCCGAGATTACTGACAGTCACAGATAGAATATTACAAATTTCTTGAGAGTCTTTGTCGTCAATCTCCCTTAAAGAAAAAGCCATTCTTTGATTAACAGGAAGAGAATCAAGACACTTTTCAATTAAATTTTGAGTTTGAACACCAATTAGGAACTCTTCAGGATCTATCGGAGGTTTTGCCCATCCTCCTTTTGCATCAAATCGGGAAGAAAAAGTCATTTCAATGTCATCATCAATCGCTTGAAATTTTTTCTGAGCACGACGCATCTCAGATGCTTTATTGTATAGTATCCCAAAAACAAAGGTTCTAATATGTGATCGCCCCTTAAATTGAGGCAAAATGTCGAAAAAAGTAACCCAAACTACCTGAACAAGCTCATTGGCATCTGTCTGCTGGAAACCTAACCCTAGGGCAGTTCTATACAATTGTTCAGTGTAGGCATTCACGATCGTTGTTATAGCTTCATGCTCTTGTCGATTGAGTCTTTCAATGAAGTCACCATCAATTTTTTCAATACTTTTAGAACCCGCTTTAAAAGCCATAAAAATTCCTCAGTGATTATAATTTGTTAGAAAATTTTACACGATCATAAAAATAATTTGTAAGAAATCTTCCCCGAGAGTCACTAACATGTAAAGCGGTTCACGGTGAATCGTTTTATAACTCTCTTTTAGGATAAGAGGATAGTCCATATGAAAAATCAATTTTCAAAATTGCTTACTGGTGCACTTGTAACTGGAATTCTTGCTGGAGGGGTGGCTTTAGCAGAAGACAATGCGACCCATTCTGCTCAACAACCTGTAGCTAGTTCTGACAAAAATGGATGCAATCAAAAAAAACAAGATGAAATGAAAGAAAAAAATGGTTGCAAAGGAATAACAAAAAAAGACGATAAAAATAGCTGTGCCGCAAAGAAACAAGAAAAAAATGCATGTGGAGGTAAGAATGGTTGCGGCTAGAAGTTAGAATTGAATTAAATCAAAGTGATGTATCATTTTAAATTGCATACCACTTTTGCGTATCAATTAGTTTAAAGGCAATATCTTATGTTAAATGGATTCAAAGATCTGGGTGTAGGAGTTGGACTAAGACCAATTCATTACGAACATTTTCTCAAAGAAAAACCACAATCTGTGAGCTGGGTAGAAGTCATTTCTGAAAATTTCATGAATTGGAAAAATCAAAAAATAGAAAAACCTTTGAATATTCTAGAAAAAATAAGAAAAGATTATCCAGTTATACTTCACGGTGTATCTTTATCCATAGCCTCTTGCGATCCTCTAAACAAAGATTACCTTGTTGCTCTTCGAGATCTCGTTCATAAAATTGAACCCTCTTGGATTTCTGATCATGTTTGCTGGACGGGAGTTTCTGGCGAAAATTTACATGATTTATTGCCAATTCCTTATAACGAAGAAAGCCTAAAACTTATTGTTACCAAAGTTAAACAAGTACAAGATTTTTTTGGTAGACAAATACTTCTTGAAAATCCTTCCACCTATCTTCAATTTGAAGAAGATGATATGCCCGAGTGGGAATTTTTAAATGAATTATCAAAACAAGCTGATTGCGGCATACTACTTGATATCAATAATATTTATGTAAGCTCCATAAATCATAATTTTGATGCTATGACTTACTTGAAATCAATCTCAAAAAATAGAGTATGCCAAATCCACTTAGCTGGCCATTCTAATAAAGAAACACATCTTGTTGATACACATGATAGTCCCATTTGTGATGAAGTTTGGGATCTTTACAAGTGGTCTGTCACTCATTTTGGCCACATAAGTACAATGGTTGAAAGAGACGGAAACATACCAGAATGGTCAGAACTTGAACTTGAAGTAGACAAAATCGCGACCATAAGGAAGGAACAAGATGAAAAAGAACTCTCTCTTAAATCTTCAACTTTCATTGAGTAAAGCGATAAAATCTGACCCCAAAGATCTCGTGGATATAGAAAATTTAAAAATAAAAAATCAACCCCCGATTTCTATTTTGGAACGACTTTTTATTTACCAAGAGGCATTCAAACAAAGAATGTTGGAGTCTTTTGCAGAAGATTTTCCGAGGGTGAAAGAGATCCTTCTGGAAGACGAATTTTATTCACTTGTTTTTTCCTATTTAAAAAAATATCCATCACAATATTGGAGTTTAGGTGAGGTCAGTAAAAATTTCTCTCTTTTTATTGAGAGTTCTAATTTATTGTTAAATTATCCTTTTCTTGCTCAACTTGCTGAACTTG
>JAIXXU010000076.1 GCA_027490595.1 Pseudomonadota bacterium | reverse complement strand
TTTTTTTTTTTTTTTTTTTTTCTTAGCTGGTGCTTTTTTAGCAGGAGCTGCTTCAGTTGCAGGAGCTGCTGCTGCAGGAGCTGCCGCAGGTGCTGGTGCTGGTGCCGCTGCAGCAGGAGCTGCTGCTTCGTCAGCAAATGCAGAAGAAACAACGGAAAGAAGAAGAGAAGATGCAACAAGAGAAGACAAAAGTTTCATAGAAACCTCCAAATGGTAAATAAAAACCAACCACAATTAAAACACCTGAGAATACAGGTCTCTTTGTTGTGTTCAAAAAAAAGAACGACAACGGGGGTGATTTTATTCTCATAGAATTTATTTTGTCAATTATTCTTTGTAAAAAATAAGCTACAAGGAAAGAAAGAGGTTGCGTGAGGTTTATGATACGTTAGCGCTTCCTTCTTTCAAGAATGTATTTCGATGTTCGACAAGATACACACAGGATAGAACTTTCATGCTAATAAAAAAGCAAATCACGACACTTTTACCTCCTTTTTTTCTAATGTTTTTTATTTTTACAGCAGGATGCTCAGGTGGCAAGGCAAGCCAAAATTTTTCAGAAGGTTCACCATCAACTTCAACATCTAACTCACTTACGTTTGCCAATCCTGGACCTACTTCATGTTTAACGTCTTATTCATCAAACGAAATAAAATACGTAGCCACACAAAAAACGCCCTTACCTATAGACATAAATTCATATCTAATAAACGATAATCATAGAGAAAACCTTCAAATATATGGTGGCAAAACCATAGCAAATACAGTCAATTGTTCATCATCTACGCCTGGCGCTAAGCAAATTGCGCAACAAAGTACTGTAGCTATCAAAATACCCGTTTCATCATCTTCTACAGTTTTATGCTCAGGTGTTTTGGTATCCGACGGAAATGGAAAGTATTTAATTTTAACTGCAGCGCACTGCTTTAATCGTCTTCCAAATTATAACGACAGATCTGCAAATGGAGCCACAGTTTATTTTGGAGAGAAAACAGATACTGCGCAAAAAAGAAATGTCTATTGCTGGCAACGGCACAAATTTTATCATTCTATTCAAGCCGATCCCAGCGACTCATCAGTATCCTTGTTTGACATCGCCTGGGTTCAATTTACAGGAACACTACCAAGTGACGTTACCCCAGCTGCTATTTTATCTAATCCCTCAATTGTAACCAACACAGACGAAAAGGTTTTTGCAGGATTTGGTCTAGACAACAGTGGCAATAACTCATCTTCGAGTTTACACCGTGCCATGGAATGTACCAGTACTTCCGTAGATTCAACCTATGCTTTTCGTGGAGATATTAACCCAACCGGAAGTATTTATACTTACAATTCAAATGCTCTAAATATTTTAGGCGCTTCTATTGCCTCTACACAAGCCTTTGAAAAGTATTTGACAGTTATTGGACCCATCAATGGCATCAACAACGATCAACAAATTGGAACCTGTTTTGGAGATTCGGGAGGACCGGTTTTTGTCAATAAATCTGGTGTCTGGCAAATTTACGGTATCACTCAAGGTTCAGATAGCCTGTTGAGTCCTAAACCAACAGCTTATTATTTTGGCTCTACTAATAAATACGGTTATTTTAATTCCTCAGCCGCAGCTGGTTGTGCGGACGGCTACGGTGTATACACAACCCTTGGAAACCTGAAGAACTGGATTTTTTCAACGAGTCATGTCGCTCCTCTTTAAAGAATAAACTATGATTCCTGAATTTTTTTATCTGCCGTTTGGACAAATGGCACTCATAGCAACCATTCTAGTCACAACAACATCTGGCTTATTGAGCCCCTTGGTTGTTCTAAAGCAACGTTCATATCTCAGCGAAGCGTTATCTCATCTTGTTTTTCCTGGGGTAATTGCTGGCCTTATTCTTTCACAATCTACAAATTTACCATTGTGGTTGTGCTTATTTATTGGTGCTGGAACGACTGCTTTTATAGGCACATATCTATCAGAATTCATTTTACGAAAGCTCAAAATACCCCCTGATGCCTCCGCTATTATTTGTCTTACAGCTTTTTTTTCTATGGGTATTATGACGTTGTCCTCGCACAAAGGCGTACCAATTTCGCCCGAAAGCCTTTTTTTTGGCGATATTTTAACCTTAAATAAGTCAGATATTTTTTTGATGTTTTTTTCATTTATTGTTGTTACATTTAGCATTTTACCTTTAAAAAAACATTGGGATGCCTGGCTTGTTGACAGAGAATTTGCACAAATTTCAGGCTTTCATGTAGTCCTGTTAGATAAAATTTTTCCCATCATACTCACATTATTCATTTTATCAGGCTTATTTGCAGTAGGAGGACTCATGATCTCCGCATTAATCACTGCACCTGCCCTTCTCGTGTCACCCAAAAAAGCTTTTTCTCCATTGGTTGTGACTGCGAGTTTACTCGTAGGATTGGTTGGTCTATGTCTATCTCTTGTCTTTAACTTTCCCGTAGGTCCTACAATTGTCTTGGTAGGTTTTTTAAGCCTTCTTGGAAAAACAGTATTCTTCTCAGTATGAACAAAAGGTGAACTATGTCAGAAAATATTTTTGAAATAAAAAAAGAAAAATATATCCACGAAAGATCTTTAGGCAATCTTGCCGATCACTATCCGAAAAACCATACGTTGAATGAAGTTTCAAAACTTGATGAGGGCGTTGAAGGTATATCTACTGCAGGACGCGTTGTCTCCTTGCGTACTATGGGAAAAATTGCATTTGCGCACCTGTACGACTTTAGTGGACGCGTGCAAATTTGTGTACGAAAATCTGAAGATAGCCAAGATGTTTTTGGATTATTTTGTGAACAAGTTTCTATTGGTGATTTTATAGGTGTTACTGGTGAGATGTTTCGAACAAAAACAGGTGAACTTACCTTGAGAGTCAAACACTTTCAGTTACTAAATAAATGTCTTCGAACATTGCCAGAAAAATATCATGGAATTGAAAATATAGAAGCTCGCTACCGCCAAAGATATCTTGACATTATTACAAACGATGAGTCCAGAGAAGTGTTCAAAAAAAGATTTGAAATTGTCAAAACTCTGAGGCGCTATCTTGAAGATCAAGGCTATCTTGAAGTAGAAACTCCAATTTTACAAACAACACCATCGGGCGCTTTGGCAAGACCATTCTTTACGCATCATAACGCACTAGACATGGAATGTGTTTTGCGAATTGCCTGTGAAACCTATTTAAAGCGATGTGTTGGCGCTGGTATTGATAAAGTATTTGAATTTGCGCGTTGCTTTAGAAATGAAGGTATTTCAGCTACGCATCTCCAAGATTTTACTATGCTGGAATTTTATGCTTCATACTGTAACGCAGATACAATGTTGATATTTGTTGACGGTCTTATGCGACATTTAATAGAGAAAATATTTGGTCAAGTAAAGGTAAACTTAGGAGGAAAAGAAATTGACTTTTCCGGCACATGGCCTGTACTAGATTATTGTGAACTTATTCAAAAGGATTCCGGTATTGACATAAAAATCTTTGATCAAAGGGAAACTCTATGCGCAGAGATTTTAAAAGCCAACATTCAACTTGATGACGACATCAACTCATTAAGTTGGGCAAATATGGTAGATTCTCTTTATAAAAAAGTAAGCCGCCCTAAGCTTATTCAGCCTTGTTTTCTCGTAAAATATCCTGTAGAAATGGCTCCCCTAGCCCGTAGAAATGCATCCAACCCCAAATTTGTAGATTTTTTCCAGTTTGTCGTAAATGGCGTAGAACTTGTAAAAGCATACTCAGAACTTGTCGATCCCATCGATCAAAGAGAACGTTTTGAAGAACAAATGAAAGCTAGGGAGCATGGTGATGCTGAAGCCATGCCCATTGACGAAGATTTCCTTCTGGCCATGGAACATGGATTTCCCCCTATTTCTGGCGTGGGTATTGGAATCGACAGGCTTACAACAATCTTGTGCGGTTGCGATAATATTAAAGACTCCGTATTGTTTCCCCTCTTGCGCCCCCAAACGTCCTCATGTGAAGAAAACAAAGAGTAGTCATCCATGGAAGCCCAAAAAATATTTATTATCGATGGCATGTCTTTGCTATTTCGTTCTTTTTACGCCATGGGATCTCGCTTAACAGCTCCGGATGGAACTCCTGTTGGCGCCGTTTATGGTTTTTTAAAAATTATTTTTAAA
>JAIXXU010000111.1 GCA_027490595.1 Pseudomonadota bacterium | reverse complement strand
TTTTATAGCAATTAAGCCCCTCCATCTTGGCATGAACAATGAAATAAAGTATGCAAAGAATAGTATGTGTTAAATTAAACACAGCCTTTGAATTACCCCTTAATATTAATATTGAATTGGCTCAAAAGTATGATTGGCAATGATATCGTTGATCTCAACGAGATACACACACCACACGCTCGTTTTATCAACCGTGTTTTCACTCCTGACGAAAAAAATTTTATTGAAAAAAACCAAAATCAAAGATTAATTTTTTGGGCAATATGGAGCGCAAAAGAAGCCGCATATAAAGCATTGGTGAGATATTCTGGACAAAGACCATTTGAACATAAAAAAATTAAAGTCCTTTCGATTGAGCAAAAAATTGATAGTAAAATTTTAAACCTTTTACAAAAAAAAACAGTAAAACATTCATATACCGAAATTAAACATGGAATAATTCATTATGATGAATTGCCAAATGAAGAATTTTATTTTCTCACTTTTTTTCATAAAAAATTTATACATACCATAGCTATAATAAAAAAAAATTTTAATTTTAATTCTCTTTTTTTTTCCGTCGAAAAAATATCTCATTTTAATTTTAAAAATAATTTCTCAGACATTGAAAAAAAATCTATTCATTCAGAACAATCCAGTGGCGTAAGACAACACGCAAAAAAACTTTTAAGAAAACTTGGTATCAAGGAAAAAGTAGAAATCATTAGATTCCCAAGTCTTCCTGATAGTTCTGCAACATTTCTACCTCCTGAAATTTTTTCTTCCGGAAAACATCTCAATGACTTATCGTTAACATTGTCCCATGATGGAGCCTGGTCGGCAGTAGCGTTGCAAACGAAAGTTGCGCACAATTCTGTTTTGTGTCATATCTCACCCTTGTTCACAGAATAAAAAAACAACGTTTCAGAGAACTATTTATGAAGTTATTTCAATCTCAACAATGGGCCCTCATATTAGGTGGGTCAAGCGGATTTGGCCTTGCTACTGCTAAAAAACTTAGCGCATGCGGAATGAGCATATGTGTTGTTCATCGCGATCGCAGAGGAGCTATGCCAAGAATTCAAGAAGAATTTGATGCCATAAAAAAAATGAATCCTAATTTTATCAGTATCAATGAAGACGCTCTTTCCTCCCAAGGACGTGAAAATATTTTGAAATTTCTTGCTCAAACCATGGGTGATGACGGCAAGGTTCACGTTCTTTTGCACTCTATTGCTCTTGGTAATCTCAAACCAATTGTAGTTCAAAAAAAATCAAATAAATCTGACTCAGCCGTTCAGTCCCTTGCCCAAAGATTAGGGATTGATCCTAAGCTTCTCGAAACTGAAATCAAGGCATCGTTCGACGATTCTTCCGATGAGTTTTTTTCGCTTATTCAATCGGACTATGGAACAGCACTTATAAATGATGAAGATGTGGCAAACACCATATACAGCATGGGAACAAGTTTGCTTACCTGGACTCAAGATATCTTCCAACGCCAAATGTTTTCTAGCGACGCCAGAGTACTAGGCCTTACAAGCGAAGGTAATGAAGTTGCTTGGCGTGGTTATGCTGCCGTATCCTGTGCAAAAACAGCACTTGAGGCTGTGTCACGCTCCATTGCTGTTGAGTATGCTCCCTATGGAATTCGTTCAAACGTCATTCAACCTGGCGTAACAGACACTCCCGCCCTGCGCGCCATACCTGGAAACAACAAAATGAAATCTTCTGCAAGACTCAGGAATCCCTTTGGACGCCTGACTACCCCAGAAGATGTTGCCGGAGTTGTTGCCATGCTTTGTACTTCTGAAATGGCCTGGATAAATGGCTCTATCATCAGAGTTGACGGTGGCGAGCACGTTTCAGCGCCTTGAAACAAACCTTTGGGAATAAATTATGCTCTATGTTCATGGCGTAGGTCACGCTCATCCTGCTAACATAATCACAAACAAGTTTCTAGAAGAACTTGATATTGGTACGTCTGGTGATTGGATACTAGAAAGAGTTGGTATACGTGAACGTCGCACTGTGATGTCCATCGACTACATTCGTAACACGAAAAACAATCCTGCCCTTGCACATGGCTCTCACATTGAAATCTCAAATGTACAACTTGCCTCCCAGGCCGCCCATATGGCCCTGAAGCATGCAGGAATAGAACCTAAAGACATTGGCCTTGTATGGGCAGGAAGCTGCTCTCCGCAATACCTAATTCCAGCTGAATCTTCCATCCTTGCAAATGAGCTTGGAATACAAGCTTTTTGCTATGATATTCATTCCGCTTGCTCTACATTTTCTACAATGATTTATAATCTTATGGCTATGTCTCCTGAATTTTTACCAGATTATATTCTTATTTCTATATGTGACACATCAACGCGAAGCGTTAATTTTTTCGACAGAAGCTCAGCAGTTTTATGGGGGGATGCGGCATCCGTCCTTATCTTATCTAAAAAGCACTGGGCACCTATGAAAATTCTTGGAAGCTACGCTTGCTCCGATCCTTGCGGTTGGAATAAAGTAGTCATTCCCACTGGAAGCCATTTTGCCCAAGAAGGCCAAGCAGTCCAAAGATTTGCTATCAAAAAAACAATAGAAGGTCTTCGCAACATTTCAGAGAAATATGAAAAGAAAATAGAAGACTGCTATTTTATTGGTCACCAAGCAAACTTTATGATGCTCAAATCTGTGTGCAAAACTCTTCAAATTCCAGATGAAAAACACTTGTATAACGTAGATGCCTTTGGAAATTGTGGCGCAGCAGGAGCACCCTCCGTCCTTTCCCAACACTTTCATAAGTTTCATCCCGGGGATACAATCTTACTTTCCGCTGTTGGCTCAGGTCTTACCTGGGGCTCAATGGCCATTGAAATTCAAAAGCAAAAATAGGACCATCCTGTATGCAAATATCTTATGCAGAGTTTCTCAAAAAGACTTCTTTCTCCCATGAAGAGCTTATTGCCTTTGGGCAAGGGAATTTGGTTTCTAATCCTCCATTAGATACCAACGGTCTACCCGACTTTCCCAGCCTACCTTCTCCGCCCTTTCTGATGTTTCATCGGGTCAAAGATATCCAAAAGAAAGGAAGTAGAGGACGACTCATTGGAGAACAAGACATTCGTCTTGATGACTGGTTTTTCCAGTGCCATTTTAAAGGAGACCCTGTACAACCAGGATGCCTTGGCGTTGATGCCGTTTGGCAACTTCTTGGGTTTTACGCCACTCTGTGCGGAGGAAAAGGCTCAGGCCGTGCTCTCGGCGCAAGAGAGATTGAATTTTTTGGCCAGATCAGACCCTACAATAAATTAGTTACCTATGACATTGAAGTAAAACGATTTATGGGAAGTCCAACAGGACAAGCTACTTTTGTTATTGGTTCAGCAACTGTTCTTGTCGACCATGAACCCATCTATGCTATCAAAGATGCAAAAGTAGGATGTTTTCCAGATCTAAAATATCGGGATTATCCTTTGAAATCTGAAAATGCAGTTGGCGGACGTCTTTCGAAAGACGAGAATGAATCAGGACTATCAAAATGACAAATTATACCCCCTTGTCTGCAAACGAAGTACTAGACCTTGTTCCTCAACAAGCGCCCTTCCGATTTATTGATGAAATTAGTGATATTTCACAAGAAAAAATTAAAGGCCATTATACTTTTAAGTTAGATGAATTTTTTTATCCCGGACATTTTCCACAATGGCATGTCACCCCTGGAGTGGTGTTATTGGAGTGCATGTGTCAAATTGGAGTTGTTGCTCTAGGTATTTATCTTCTTTCCTCAGAAATGTCTCCTGAAAAAATAAAGTCTTATTTCACATTGTTCACTGATGCACAACTCGAGTTATTTAAGCCCGTAAACCCAGGCACTAAAGTACTTGTAACAGGAGAAAAAATTTTTTGGCGACGAATGAAGTTAAAATCAAAAATTGAAATGCATGACGAACAAGGACATCTTCTGGCTTCTTGCATCGCATCGGGATACGGAGTTCAAAAATGAAAAACAGAGTTGTTATCACGGGACTTGGCGTTTTAGCGCCTAATGCCCACGGTCTAGAAAACTACGAAAACGCCCTTCGTAGGGGAATCTCTGGCATCCGCTTTATTCCCTTACTTCAAGAACTCAATTTTAATTGTCAGGTTGCCGGCATACCTCAAGGTGTGGAAGAAATTCAAGGACGATACTTTAGCCCGGACAGACTCAAAAACATGAATCGCTGGATGGTTTACACAGCTATTGCTGCCATGGATTGCTGGACTGATGCTGGTTTCAAAATTCCATAAGCTCAGGATGACGTTGTTGACTGGGATACAGGAGCTTTTTTAGGCACGGGTGTAGGTGGCGTGGATACAATTATGCACCGCACTCCTCTGGTTGATCAAAAAAAGGTCAAACGTTTAGGCTCATCCCATGTGGAAGAAACCATGGCTAGTGCCTGCAGCGCTAATGTAGCGGGAATTCTTGGTCTGGGTGGACAAGTGACCACAAACTCTAGCGCATGCACTACAGGAACAGAGGCTCTTGCGAATGCCTACTTTGCAATAAAAGAAGGCAGAGCCAAAAGAGTTTTAGCTGGCGCAGGAGAGGATGCCTCCCACTATATTTGGGGAGGGTTTGATTCCATGCGAGTTCTTTCTCGAAACTTTAACGACTCCCCCGAAAAAGCATCTAGACCCATGAGCGCCTCTGCTTGCGGATTTGTACCAGGCTCTGGCGCTGGTGTCTTGATGGTAGAAAGCCTAGAAAGCGCTGAAAAACGTGGCGCTAAAATTTATGCGGAAATGATTGGCGCCAACATCAACTGTGGTGGTCATCGCAACGGCGGTAGCATCACAGCGCCAAACCCTTTGGGTGTTCAACGGTGCATTCGTGCTGCAATTGAGTCCGCTGGCATTCGCAGTAAGGATATTGACACCATAAATGGGCATCTTACTGCTACCATGGCTGATACCTTAGAGCTTCCCAATTGGCAAGCAGCGCTAGACTGTAAACCAGATGCACTTCCTTTGGTGAACTCTACCAAATCTATGATAGGCCACGGACTTGGTGCCGCAGGCGGCCTTGAGTGTGTTGCTGCTATCTTGCAATTGCAAAATGGGTTCATTCATGGTTCACTCAATTGCGAGGACCTACATCCCAAGCTGGAAGCCTTTTCCAAAAGCGTAGTTCACGAAACTATCGAAACGCAAGCAAAAATACTTGCAAAAGCTAGTTTCGGTTTTGGTGATGTCAATGCATGTTTATTATTTAAAAAATGGAACTAATTTTATCTTTAAAGGAGAATATGATGGATAGAAATGAAGTTTTTCAAAAAGTTGTTGAAATTGTAACCCCATTTTGCAAGAGCCCAGAAGCACTCAAAAACATCAAAGATGACACACGCTTCCTGGAAGACTTACAAATAAACTCTGCCCGACTTGTGGACATCATTCTTGACGTTGAAGACAAGTTTAATTTAGAGGTAGATGACGCTACAGCAGACAAAATGCGCACTGTAGGTGATGCTGTAAACTTTGTTATGAGCAAATCTTAATATTTTAGGCTGGTTGGCTTGTGAAGGAATTTAACCCAAGAATTTTGTACCTATTACAAAGTTGTTTGTCTTACCTGTCTTTTTCTATTGTTGCTCCCTTTATTTATATTTATGTATTCGTTTATAAACGCTCTACTGTCTCAAATATAAGAGAAATTAGGGCACAATATAAAAAACTCATAAAAACCCATAAAGGTCCCCTACTTGTTTGCCCAAATCACCTTACCTATGTCGATTCCTTGATTTTAGCTATTGTACTTGGTTCCTATGGCCACTACTTACGTTATTATCGTTCTTTGTGTTGGAATTTACCCTCATTAAAAAACATTCGTCAAAATTGGTGGTACCGCGTTCTCTGTTATTTGGCAAAATGCCAAACTCTCGACCGCCAATCCTCCTCAGAAAACATGAAAAACACTTTGGAAAAGGTCACCGAACTACTGCGTGCAAATAGTTGGCTCACTATTTTTATTGAAGGAACAAGGAGTCGTTCTGGACGGGTGAATCCAGAAAATTGCATGTACGGTGTGGGTCAGTTTTTACTCCAATTTCCTAATCTTAAAGTACTAGCTGTCTACTCAAGAGCTTACTCACAAAAAACAAGTTCTAAATTTCCTCCTCTGGGAGAAGAGTTTTATTTTCAAATGGAGCTCATGACACCGCAAACGCCATATTATGGAATGCGAGGAGCTCGGGAGTTGTCAATGCAAATCATGAATAAGTTGGTAGAAATGGAAAACGAGTTTTTTAAAAATTAGTGTTTCACCTGCTTTAATGAAAAAAAGTTTCTAATTTTTGAAACCACAGAGGCAAAAAGTGACTCATGTATTTCTTTCTTCTCTTGATCACTAAGATGTTTGTTTTTCTTTTCCATATTTGCATTCTCTCGCTCCGCAATGATTCGAGCAAATATCTCTGCCAATTCTGGCTTTTTATGCATAAATGGCGCCAAGTGATCTTTGGTAATTTCATAGACTACTGATTCTGTAACAGCCTTGATCCGCGCCGATCTTGGATCTCCTGTTAACAAGGAGCGTTCTCCAAAATACTGTCCGGCAACTAGCCTTGCAACGGGAATAAAATCTTGTTTTTCACCTACGGATATGAAAACTTCTAACAACCCTTCAGCCAAAATAAATAAAGAATCACCAACATTTTGATATTCTACTACGGTATCGCCAGGGAAGAAGGTTAAAGAATTTATTTCAGTAAGTATTTCTTTAATATCTTCATCAGTAAATGTACGAAACAGTTCAACTCGACGAAACATTCGTTCAAGCCTATTTTCTCCTTGGTTTTTTTCTCGTGAAACACTTTTGTGAAGAACTGTTTCCACAGGAAGAGCTGGTTCTATGTCAGCTTGATTAAGAACATGCAAAATATTTTTTAGAATTAAATGTTTAATTTGATCAGCGTTATACTTTTCTCTTTGAAAGAAAACAGTAAAACCATAGTTTATTGAGTTGTTACTGACAGATCTTACAGCAATATCGACCATGTCTTTAGGAAGCTCGAGACCAGGTGTAGCTCTCACCGCTGATTCCAATAAATTTATCCCGCGTTCAACTGGTACATAAATAGGTAAAGAAAAAACTTGTGAATGACTTAGGAAAGGCGTCCTTGAAAGATTCGTAATATGACAAGTACTCACTTTACTATTAGGAACAATTAATAGACTTTTATTTTCTGTCTCAAAGTAAGAACATCTCCAAGTGATTTCTTTCGAAACTACTGGCGTATCATAAATTCCTGAGACTAAAATCAAATCTCCTAAGGAAAATGTTTTATCAAAATTTAGAACAAGGCCAGAAAAAAGGTCAGAAATTAAATTTTTTGTAGATAGACCAACTACCAGGCTCACTAAACCAGAAGCGGCTAACAGGCCACCAACAGACTTTTCAAATACAAAAGCTACTATGCCCATTATTGTTATAAAAAAGATGAATATTCTAAAAAGGTCCTTGAGAACACCTGGTATTCTTATTTTTAATTTTTTT
>JAIXXU010000255.1 GCA_027490595.1 Pseudomonadota bacterium | reverse complement strand
TTCTTATTTTTAATTTTTTTTCAAATAGAGAATACCAAAGAATTATGTCAAAAAATCTTGATACAGTCCAAGCTAAACTTAGCCAAACTAAACTACTAAAAATATTGATAGCTATTTGCTGATTTGTTCCTTGATTTAAACCAAAAATTCTTGCCAAAAAGTCCCAGTTTAAAAGACCAATTAAAAACATAAACAAGAAAGATAAAGGCTTATAAAAATATCTAATGTAAAATTTAAAGTTCATTTTTACCACTCAACATTTTTTGATTAATTAAATTAAAAATAATCCCTATGGCTTGTTCATTTTTTGGAATCTGTCTATCCTCAAAAATTTTATTCATTAAATATTTTGATCGTTTAATATGCTTGTATAAGAATTTAGCAGCTGGAGTTATTGAACCAGAATCTTTTCCAATAACTTCAAAAAAATCAGAACTTTTGAGTTCTAAAATTACAACTGACGTTTTTGCAACAGCTTCGAAGTCGAGATGAACATCTGTTAACATGGAAACTGCACCAAAAAAATCTCCCGGCATAAAAATTTTAATAGAGGTGCTATCCGGTGTTTCTTTGTAATTTATTAAACCATCAAGAACAATATACAGAGAATCATTCTTATCGGTAGTGTTCACTAAACACGTATTAATATCAAGAGTATGCTTAATAGATTTTTCAAATAATTGATTTTTAATTTCTTTGCTGTAATCTTTGAATACTTTACATTTCAAAACTAAATTTAGGGCACCAAATCCAAAATTCTTTTTTGATTGGTAATTATCATCATAAACTATTTTCTTTGGTATAGATGATTTTAAATCAGAAATTTTCATGACTTCAGAAATTTTTTTCATAAACTCTTGTTTAACAGCAAAGGCACCTTCTTTGCTTTCATCAACCCAATAGACAATTTTGTATTCTGTTCCATTATTTGAATAGTTTGAAATAAGAACCTCTGGCTCCGGATCAAAAAGTACTCCTTTAATTGAATTCAAGATATCTAATGCATTTTTGATAACTTTTTCTATAGATGCTGATTCATCAAAAGAAATCGTAAAAAAATTTCGTTTAATTGTATTTGAAGATAAATTTACTACGGCCATGGCACTAACAAGGCTGTTTGGCATAATGTAAAAAGAATTTTTATCTAATTCTAAAACCGTGGTGCGCCAAGTGATTTCTTTTACTCTACCAAATTTAGATAAAGAGGGCAGTATGATCATTTGGCCAACTTGAAAAGTCTTATCTAAATTTATTACCAAACCAGCAAAAATATCAGACAATAAATTCTGCAAGGCAAGACCAAGAACTAATCCAAGAGACCCTGAAGTAATGGCTAGACCACTCAAAGACTGTTTAAAAACAATGTTAATGACAAGTAAAATACAAATTATAATTATAAATACAGAAACAAGCTGCTTAATAATTTTAGGTACTTCAAATCCAAATTTGTCTTTTAGAAAAATTTCCCACAGAAATAATTTAACACAAGCATCTATAGACCAAGCAATAGTAGAGGCTATTAAAATTTGGCTTGCTACCTCAATAAATACTATCACTTGTCTATGGAGCAAAAATAATAACTTGTGAAAAATTTTTTCCTGATAGTAGTAAAGCAAAAATGATATTGCAAACATGCTCAGGGGTAAAAAAAGCACTTTGCCGGTACGCTTTATAACATTCAACATAACTGACTCTATAAGTTTATTAATCTCATTTCATTCTGCCAGTTATAAGGTGGGAAGCATAAGCCAGATTTGCCCAGCTTGTCGTAGGAGAGATAGTAGGTAAGATTCTCGCAAAATCAGAAAAAGCTTTAGATAATTCTCTCAATCTCGCGGCAAAGAGTGACCATTTGTAGTGCTGAAATGATAGCATCTTCACCTTTATGACCATGTCTGCCACCAACTCTATCCCAGGCTTGCTGTTCATTTTCCGTAGTCAGGACGCCAAAAATTACAGGAATGCCCGTATCTAATGCCACCCGCTGACAACCAGCACTTGCTTGTTCACAAACATAATCATAGTGTGTCGTTTCACCACGAATCACAGCACCTAAACAAACAATAGCTTGAAATTTACCTGTTTTCGCTAGTTTTTGAGCTATCAAAGGTAACTCAATAGCTCCTGGAACAAAAAATTCTTGGGAGGTTACACCTGGCGTCTCGTGGGCAACTCGCTGAGCACCTTCGAAAAGTTTTTCTGTAATATCTGCATTGAACTGACTAGTCACAAGAGCTAGATGTATAGAGTTTTCCATTTTTATACCTTACTTTTGAATGAGATGGCCTAGCTTTTCTGCTTTTACCTTTAAATAATTACTATTTATCTCGTTTGCACCAACTACCAAAGGAATACGTTCACACTGTTCCAGGTATTTCTTGGCAACATCTATTTTATCTGGATTATTTGTCAAGATTCTCGCTTTCTTTATTCCGAAATCATGGATGATTTTTTTTAAAGCATGATATTTTCTTTTATCCACGGGAAGGCCAAGAGCTAAATTTGCGTCTACAGTATCGTAGCCTTGATCTTGTAAATGATACGCCTTAATTTTAGCCTCCAGACCTATTCCACGACCCTCTTGACGAGAATATACCAATAAGCCCTCACTTTCTTGAGAAATGAGTTCTAGTGACTTATGAAGTTGAGGTCCACAATCACACCGCCACGAACTGAACACGTCTCCAGTCAAACACTCGGAGTGAATACGAATCAGAGGATTTTTCCAACTCGAAGGCTCACCCAAGAAAAGAACCACATGTTCTTCGCCAAGGGCATCGCGAAACAATTTCATTCGAAATTTGCCATAGGAGGTTGGCAAAAAAGTTTCACAAGTTACACTGAATTCATTTTCTAATCGATATTCAACGAGATTTTCAACTGTAATAAAAGGCAATTTATAATGATTTACGAAATTACTGAGTGAAACACCCCTCATCATACTTCCATCTACATGCATGATTTCACAAATAACTCCGCCATAAGGAGATCCGCATAGCCTTGCTAGATCTACAGCTGTTTCCGTGTGGCCACGACGTTTTAAAACACCATCCGCCTTAGCCAAAATAGGAAACATATGACCAGGAGAAACAAAATCAGTGGGCAAAGCGTCTGGTCTACACGCTGTTTTAATAGTTTGAGCCCTATCATAAGCAGAAATACCTGTAGTGACACCGTGTTTAGCATCTATGGAGTTCGTAAAAGCCGTTTTAAATTGATCAACTTGGTTAAGCGAACTTCGAGCTAAATTTAAACCTAATTTTTGACCATGTTCTTCAGAAATAGCAAAGCAAACTAACCCTCTTCCATGGGTGGTCATGAAGTTAATCTGCTCTGGTGTTATGAATTCAGCTAAACAGATGAGATCACCTTCATTTTCTCTATTTTCATCATCTGTAACAACTATCATACCCCCTGATTTCAAGGTCTTCAGAGCATCTTCAATACAGTTCATAAGCCTTTTTCTTTCAAATAATTTTCACAAACAGCAACTGTTGTTTTGGTTAAGATGTCTGCCTCAAAGTTAACAACAGTTCCAACATGATAATAACCAGCGATGGTAACATTCTTCGTATGAGGAATGAGACAAATACTGAATAAGTTTGAAGCAGGAATGACGTCTACGACGGTCAAACTCATACCATCTATGGCAACATAACCTTTACTTATCACATATTTTTTCAAGCCTTCAGAAATAGAAAACCATATTTTTAGGGACTCGCCTTCAGGTTCTAACCTTACT
>JAIXXU010000228.1 GCA_027490595.1 Pseudomonadota bacterium | reverse complement strand
GGCCTCGGATGCCCGGCAAAAAAACACTCCTCAATTTTTTAATTCTCACTTAAGGTTTGAGCCTTTTTTGGAAAAAACTTGGACTATGCCAGGCACACCAAGTATTTCTGGTTTTAAAAAAACCATGGAGAGTATTTTTGTTCATCACTATAATATTCTTCCTAATTACAGACGTCAGGAAGATATCAACCTTGAAAATATATCGTGGTTTTCTCACTCAATAGCAGCTTTGTTTGCTGATGTTGAATATTTATTGCTTGAGTTTACTGGGAGTGGGTATCCTTTACTTTCTGAGCCCAAAATAGCTAGGGCGCCACAAAATCATGCTCTTGAGCTGGCAATACATAAATATTCCCAACACAAAGCTTCTGCAGTAGACGATAACTTCCTTCTTTTCCCCTTGTTGAACGAAGAGGGAAAGCCTTGCGATAATGACTTCACACAACAATTATGGAGTCTTTTTAGTTACTTATTACAAAAAAACTTTGGTGATTATTCCCTAATTATTCTTGATTACGCTCTTTGGCGTTATGCAACGCCCGTTAAGAAAGAGGAAAGTCTGGACTGGCGTTTGTACCCTCCTTGCGGAGCTGTGTATCGAAAGCAATTCAGTCATTTGTTTGAGCGTGACTTTAATAAAAACAGGAATGGCTCTTTTTCTAAGGGAGAACGAGATAAAACCAACAAAAATAGCAATTCAGTCCAGGTTCCCTCACCAGAGAACTCTCAAGCGAATGTGCCCAAAAAATCCTATGATAATTCAAAAGGAAAATTTAAAAACGACAATAAATTCAATAATAACGATGACGAAGGTCGTTTAAGGTATGAGAAAAAAATGGAGTTGCTTACCCAAGCAGCCCTTGAAGAAGTATCTAGTGCGGTTGATCAATTGAATCAAAATTCTAGCCTTCATGAGGTAGCTCTTGCTCCGCAAAATTCCTTTCTTCGCCGCAAGCAGCACGAAGCAATATCGGCAGCTGGTTTTGAAACCGAAAGCAGAGGGGAAGAAGCCCTCAGGCATGTTTGTGTGATTAGAAAGTAATTTTCTTTTATTCTAGAGCTCGTATTAGGCTTATAGATTTAAATTTATCCTGACACCTGCCGAAATAACTTGGGAGGATATTAAATTATGAAGATTGTTGTTCTTGTAAAACACGTTCCTGATACAGACACAGTGATTAAACTTGGTGGCAATTCAAAATCTTTAGACACCAGCGATTACAAGTTCACTATCAATCCTTGTGATGACTACGCTGTAGAAGAAGCTATTCGCACGCAAGAAAAATATCCAGGTGAAAGTGTGATCGTTTCCCTCGGTGCAGCCAATTCGCAAGAGACAATGAGAAGAGCCTTGGCTATGGGAATCGATAGGGGAATATGGATAAACAGTGAGGGTGTTTCGCCCGATTGTCTGGATTCGTTCTCTGTTGCTCAGGCCCTTTCTCAAGTTATTCGTGATGAGGCTCCAGACGTCGTTTATTGTGGATTAAATACCACGGATGAAGGTGCTGGAAACGTCGGGCCTATGGTGGCTGAAATGAATCAAATGCCTTGCCTTATCAATGTTTCCAAAATTGAATGGCTTGAGAGTGGCAAAATGGTACGCGTTTGTCGTGATGCAGAGGCAGGTATTGTTGAAGTTTATGAGGCACAACTTCCTGTTGTGATTGCTCCTCATCAAAGTTTGAACGAACCTCGTTACCCCTCCTTGCCTGGAATTATGAAAGCAAAAAAGAAGCCACTAGTGGAAAAAAAACTTGAAAATTTGTCTATGCCAGATCCAAAAGTGGAAATTATCAAATACGAGCTACCCCAAGAAAAAGTTCCTGGAAAAATATTCAAAGGAAAGCCAGTCACTGAAATGGTAAAAGAAGTCGTAGAGCTTCTTCGCAATGAAGCTAAAGTTATTTAAGGAGAAACTGCCAAAATGAGCTTTAAAATCCTTGTATATATTGAAGTCCGTGACGGCAAATTAAAGTCCACTGGGGGCGAGTGCCTTGCAGAAGCTCGAAAAATTCTTGGAGGGTCTTGCAAGAATTTGCATGCTATTTTACTAGGCTCTGGCTGTGAATCTCATATTAAAACTGTTGCTTCTTGGGGTGCGGAAAAAATTTATGTGGTTTCCACTCCTGAAACTGATACCTACCAAGGTGAGCCAACGATTCAAGCTATAGAAGCTCTGGTAAATCGAGAAAATTACAATGTTGTTGTAGGTTCTGCTTCTCCCACGGGTAGAGAGTTATTCCCTCGTCTTGCTGTGAGGCTTCGCGCTGCGATGTTGACGGATGTGGTTGAGTTTGCGGCAGAAGAAAGTTCTATCGTAGCAACTATTCCTCTTTACCTTGGGAAATGCTTGCGTCTGGTTAGAGCCAAAGCTCCCATCACTTGCGTGACACTTAGGCCAAATGTAAGACCGTCCGAAGTTATGATTGTGGATGGTGAACCTTTGGTTGAACACGTTTCGGTGACGTTTAATTATGAGCGAATAAAATCTAGAGTTATTGAAGTGCGCCAAGGTAAAATGGAGCGACCTGACTTAACTGAAGCAAATATTATTGTCTCGGGTGGACGAGCTTTAGGTAGCCAGGAAAACTTTAACTTGCTTTTTGATTGTGCGGATGTCATTCACGCTTCCGTAGGAGCCTCTCGGGCTGCTGTTGACTTAGGGTATGTTCCTTATGATCTTCAGGTGGGACAAACAGGTAAAACGGTGAACCCCAAACTCTACATCGCTTTTGGTATTTCAGGTTCCATTCAGCATTTGTCAGGCATGAGGACTTCGAAGTGTATTGTTG
>JAIXXU010000020.1 GCA_027490595.1 Pseudomonadota bacterium | reverse complement strand
CGCAACAAACTCGACATATTGAGTGCATAAATTCCCTGGGATAAAAAATACTCCTTAAAAACAAGAAGGAGTATTTATGAGAAAAAGGCGTGGGTCAAAAGAAATAAAAGCATTAGTGAATGATTTTTTGAACTCTGGTATGAAGAAGAATGAATTCTGTAGAGAGAGAAAAATTCAAGTTCATATATTAAATAACTGGATAAAAAAGCATAATTTAATTCAAGAAAAAAAGTTAGAATTTGTTCCTGTAAGTATTACGGAAGAAAATAAGAACTTAAATATTTCAAATAACTTTTATACTGCATGGAAAAACGACAAGCCAAATAAAATTATTTTAAAAACAAAGCATGGTCATCTGTTCAAAATATCAGAGTCAATCTGTATAAGCTGGATTATCCAGTTACTCAAGGAGCTAGGATGAAAAATTTTAGCGAGTTTATAAATATTCATCTTTGTGTAAATCCTGTAGATTTTAGAAAAGGTGTGTATAGTTTATCTTGTTGTATTGAGGAATTCTTTGAAAAAAGTCCCTTTGATGGAAGCTGTTTATTCTTATTTACAAATAAAAACAGAAAGAAAATTAGAAGTATCTACTGGGATAAAACAGGGTTTTCATACTGGGGGAAAACCTTGGAAAAAGAAAAGTTCCCTTGGCCTAAGAATTTATCGGAAAGAAAAATTGAAATTACAAAAGAACAACTCGATTGGATTCTAAGAGGAATAAATCCTTGGAAAACAAAATTTCATAAAGAATTAAAATATAAAATAATTTAAAATTAATTAAATATATTTAAAAAAAGTTTGATTATTTTTGATAAATAAATTATCTTATAACTGATATTATGAGGTAAGTATGGACGATATTGGCTTTCCAAAAAATATGCCTAATGAACATATGTCTTTTGTTTATGCAGCATTCAATGAAATAAAGCGGCTTAAAGATGAGGTGAATTATTACCGCAGAAAGCTTTATGGTTCAAAAGCTGAGCGTTACATCTGTGAAAAAATTGAAATACCTCAGAACTCTTTATTCGACGAGCCTGAAAATATTATTGCCAGCCAAACAAATACCGAAGAAGAAAATATCGATTCCAATGAAGAAGTCTCATCTTTTCAAGAAAAAGAAACAAAAGATGATAAAAAACAAAAGAATGAAAAAACTTCTCGAAAACCAGGCGGCAAAAAACCTTTTCCTGAAAACCTTCCCAGGGAAGATAAAGTTCATGACATTCCTGAAGACAAAAAAGTTTGTCACTGCGGCTGCTCAAAACTTATTCGTATTGGGGAAGAAAGCGTTGAAAAAATAGATGTTGTTCCTGCTTCTTTTAAAGTGGTGAATCATATTTATCCTAAATATGCATGCCCTGAGTGTGAACAAAATGTTGTGAAAGCTCACGCTGCACCTTCTCTTATTCCGGGCTCCATGGCAGAATCAGGACTCTTGGCTCACATTGTCACTCACAAGTATCTCTTTGCTCTTCCTCTTTATAGACAAGAAAATATGCTTCAGCAAAAGAATATTTTTATTCCTAGAATCACCCTTGCACGTTGGGTGATTGCCTGCGCTCAGGCAGTTGAACCTCTTGTCGAAGAAATTAAAAAGTATATTTTATCTCTTCCTGTTGTTCATTGCGATGAAACACCTGTTCAGGTTTTAAAAGGAACTGGGAAAGCTCCTACTTCAAAATCTTACATGTGGGTTATCGCTTCAGGTTTGAATGCCCGTCCTGCCGTTGTGTTTCAGTATTATTCCAGCAGAAAATCAGAGTGCGCCTTCGACCTTCTCACTGATTTTAAAGGCGAGTGCATTCAAGTTGATGGGTACAGTGGCTATGATGCCCTGTGTACTCAAAAAAATTTAAAGCGAGCCGGATGCTTTGCTCATGTCCGTCGAAAATTCCATGAAGCCTTCCAAGATGGTTCAAAATCTGGAAAACCATTGGCTGAAAAATTTCTGCAAAAAATTCAAGATCTCTTTATGATTGAAAGAGATCTAGTCCCATTATCACCCGACAAAAGAAAAGATGAACGACAAAATAAATCAAAATTCATTATGAATGAAATTCGCACTCTTATTGATGAAAACGTTACAAAGATTGTACCTGGTAATAAGCTTGGTAGTGCCTTTGGATATATCAGCAACGAGTGGCCTTACCTTCAAGAATTTTTATCCAATGGACTTATTTCCATTTCAAATAACACAGTCGAAAATTCTATTCGACCATTCGCCCTGGGAAGAAAAAATTGGCTGTTTGCTGATACCTCACAAGGTGCTCACGCAAGTGCCATTCTTTATTCCTTGGTTTCCTCTGCCAAAGAAAATAAAATTCCCGTGGAAGACTATCTCACTCACGTTTTTACAAAACTTCCTCTTGTTGGAAAAGAAGAAGGCCTCACCCTTGAATCCTTGCTTCCTTGGAATTATGTCATGCCTCCCGAGGTTGAAGGACAAGAATAACTTTTCCTCTCTCTTTTTCTTATTCTGGGTTATATCTCTACTCAATATGCCGAGTTTGTTCCGCTTACTAATATTCTTATTATTACGTTCTTTAAATTATCAGGAATTTCTTTTTTTTCTCTGGAATAAGACTGAACCAAACCTATCACTCTAAGTAAAAATTTTCTTTTGGTTTCAGAAGTATCTATTTCTCTTTTCAGTCTGCTGATCAGTGAATCTTGATTTATAAGACTAATATCGGAAGATCCACTTTTAGTACTCCGGTAAATTTGCTTAGTATTTACTGTTCTTGCTACGATTGGCATGCGCATTCCCTCAAAAAAAGATATGATTCATCACCACGTTATTATCTTTCGATGCAAGGCTTTTTTATTCGAAAATTACTGTAAAAATTTTTTACTATAAACTTTTTTTAGAGAATTTTTCTCCCATTTAATTATGATCTTCATAAGATATTGAATTTCTGAAATTACGTTGACTGTCATTAGACAAAACCGTTGAAGGTTCAATTTCGATGGGAATAGGGTCTGTTGCAGATATAGTTTGTATAATTTGGTTATAGTTGGAAATAAAATATTGAGCATTTTTTATGTACTCAGTAGCGTATTGAAAAGCATTTCTCAAATCATCTTTTTCTTTAAAGTATAAATTCATCAACATATCATTTTTTGACTGTAATTTGTTTATCTTTGCCGTAATAGCTTTATATTCTTTGCTTTTAGAATCAAACTGAACAATTGAATTTTTAAGCTTTTTTATTTTTTCATCCAAAGAAGAGAATTTTTTAGCATACGTTTCTTGAGTTTTCTGTAATTTTGTTTTCAAATTTACCATGATATCTAAATAACCAGGAATATTTTTCGTGATATCATGTCGAACAGCTCTTGCTAGATCTGTAAAAATATGATCATAATTTTCATCAATTTTTTCTTTAGGCACAAAGTCTGATATTCCTTTGAAATCTAAAAACTTCTTTTTAATTTCTATATCATTTTTTGCAATATATTTTTCTTTATAATCATGAACAACATTACTGAGTACGTAAGAAAGTGCGCTCATGGAATGAAGACCATGAAAAACATGGGCAACAGCAGGAATAAATTCAACAATAAAAAAGGCTGTTCCCATGGTAGCGT
>JAIXXU010000226.1 GCA_027490595.1 Pseudomonadota bacterium | reverse complement strand
AAGATTTAAAAAATCTGCCCTCAATTAAAAATTCTCAGCTTGGAGAAGAAATATTTGAAGAACAGTATGCTCATCCTGTTGCTTGGCAGGACAATAAAGCTTTTATCTCAAATTTGGCAGATGAATTTAAAGTTAGCCCCAGTCTTATAAAAATTTGGGACTACAGCGCAAAAAAAAGATCAAAACTGAACGTACCAGAGGGAGGTTCTTCTGTTTTACTTCCCGATGGAAAAGAAAACTTCATCACTGTTTATAATAAGAATTATGAAAATTATACCTTAGGAAGCGAAATTCATTTTTTTAATCCTTATCATAAAAATTTACCTATAAAAAAATTTTTGATTGGGACGAAAGATAAACCCTATTTTGTTTCTGAAATACAAATAGCAGGAGAAAATAAATATTTTTTAAATGCTTCCTTATTTGGAGAAAAATTTATTCTTTTTCTTGACGCAAAAGAAAATAAATTAACTAAAATAGAAAAATTTCCCTACCCTACAAACATAAAATTTATAAAAAAAGAAGCCAACGAGATCCCAAATTCACTCTTTGTAGACGCTATCGTTGAAAATGAAAATAATGAAACATCTATATCTAGATTTTTCCCTCATAGGAGTAAAGAGGAAATTATTCCTTCTACTTTGCTAAAAATCAAATCTGCTTATCGTACGAGAAAAAACAAATTTAGACTTCTTGTAGCTTGGGAAAATTCTCTGGGTATCGTTGAAATTAAGGATGGAAAATACAATCCTATTGCTAAATTTCCAGAATGGGCTGAGGAAATTGAACCTATTCCTGCTGACGAGAATATTTTTGGTTTATGGGTTCTCGGAAAAGAAAAGTATTCTTACAACCTGTTTGACATCAATAAACTAAAAACAAATTTTGAAACATGGAATACTCAAAAAGAATCATCGCCTTTTCTCAGCGAATTTTATCAAAGTGGCCTGAATTCAAAACCTTTTGTAAAAATATATCAGTCAAAATTTGGCAATCCCGTCAACAAATCCTCAAACATAAATCAAACACCCAACGCAGAAGCTGAATCTATAGAAAGCTACCCAGCTCATTTTGATCGAAATTTTATTTTTGCCTTACCTGTGATGTATCCTGATACTATTGGAGGACTCACGGTCAGCCTGATTTCTGTCCCCTTACAAGACATCATTGAGAGAGATCGAGTGCTCGTAATGGCTGGGTATAATTTTTTCTTGAACCAGCCAATAGGAACCCTAAGTTATCAGAACCAAAACATCTTGGATGGCATGTCATTTAACATCTACTCGATCCCATTTTTTAATGGGCATTACCAAACCTACAATGGCAAAACATGGGATTCTTCATATAATTATTTAAACAACCAAGGAATTAGTATAAACCTCAAGCAAGATTTTTTTCCCAGCAGATTTAAACTCGAACACGCAATATCGATTTCAAACTTAAAGCCCTACTCAAGTCTCTCAAAAGCACCAATATTCGTAGGCACACAAAGGACGACTTTGCTTACGTTTACTGAACGCCTTAGGCTCACAGTTCTTGAACTCGGACTTGATCTTGCACCTAAAAACTCAGAAAAAACAATTGATGGAAAGTTCAGATGGGACTTGTCATTTAACGCAAGTAAATTCAATGGTGTTGGCAACTCTTTTGATGCCAATGGAAATCACAGCTCTACTCCTGATTATTATACTTTATCAGCTGGCTCAACATCACGTTTTTTTGCCATGGGACAACTACTCAGCTTAAGTTCTCAGATTTCAACCACACAAGGAAAACAAACATTATTTCTTCAGGAATATTATACTCCATATAGAATTAATCCTGCAGGCTCTTCACAAAACATGGGACAAATCATTGCTCCTTTTATTAGTAGTGAAAATTTATACAAAATTAACATGGGATCTTTGAGCGCTTTTGCGGATTTAACTTATGAATTCCCATTGAGCAATAAAGATGGTCTTTTCTTGATGGCATATGTAAATCGATGGCGAGGTATTTTAGGGTTCTACGAAGGTGGCACTGCTGATTTTCCTGGCTCGTCCTTTCAAGCTGTATCTTCCTATAGCCTAGGTACCGCTTGCACTTTGGATATTAAAGGATTTCAACTCAATCCTGCTTTAAAATACGTCCAAACACTCACCTCTTTTGGGTGGGGAGTGATATTCCAATTGTCATTTATGAATGTTTTGTGAGCCAAGGAGCATACTGATTACCTGTGAACGATTGTCTTTTTTTCTCTTCAGATGCATTCTTTTCTTGATCTTGCTGTGTTTTTTGGTTGCAAGAGCGCAGTAAACCATCCATTGCTGCCAAGGCAAAATGAAATTCTTTTTCTGGTAACGTTTGAAGTTTAAAAATTACATTTTGAAGCAAAGGGACACGACTTTGCCATGAACACTGACGCAATACCCGCGTCTCGCAATCTTTCATGTGCCTTTCCAAGGCGACTATGTCCACATCTTCCTGACAGTCTGACATTATTTTTTCTCACTTCAAGAGTTTGACATTTGCTTGATAGCTCCTTCACCAAGATGTCGGTTTGAGATAAATTCATATAAATCCTTTCAAGGAAATATTTACTACCAGGAACAAAATTATGAGCCTTTCAGCCGATCTTTCAATACATTATTTTTCAGAAATTGAAATTCTTTTATTCTTATTGCCAAAGGTTGGCGTTGCCTTACTAGTAGGGACACTCATTGGCATTGAACGGGAGTACCGGGGAAAACTCGCTGGTATAAAGACAAACGCCTTAATATGCTCAGCTTCAGCACTATTTACAGCAGGCTCTTTGCTCATGGTGAAATATGGAAGCAACATGCCCACACCTAATGCTGACGTTACAAGAATTGTTGCGCAAATTGTTTCCGGAATTGGTTTTATTGGTGCTGGAGCAATTTTCAAATCCCAGAACAAAGTACAAGGTCTTACAACTGCGGCAATCATTTGGTCTGTTGCAGCACTTGGAATTCTTATTGGCTACGGCATCTTCGTTTCCACAATTGCTATCACAATTGTATTCATTATTTTTCTTTCCAGCGTATCTGTTATGGAAAAAAGAGTGTTTAGGGTTCATGGAGGTGCGCATGGACTTTATGACGAAACCGGAGTTGAAATAGGACAACGTCATTCCTCGGATAAACTTCGTAAAAACGAAATCTAACCCAAAATAGTGTCCTGAAAATCTACAGCAAAAAAAAATATTGATTATTGCCTCTTATTTTGAAAAAACTTGCAAAAGCGCAAATTAAGAAAGGCGAAAAAAATATGTTTTCTTCTAAAAATTATAATACATTAAACAAAATAAAACACCCCTCTCCACTCGGTGAAATGAAAAAGTACAGAGCATCCCTTGATGACAACATTGCTGAGGAAACCAAACCTTCTAGACAGGAAGAACAAGCCCTTTATAACAATAAAGTTGACTATTTTCCTATTCTGCATGAAGAACTAGAAGATAACGCTGAACTTTCCATTGAAACGTTGTATTGGACTTCGCTTGAAAATGATGAAGTTCACCATAATCTTGATGCTTTTGAAGAGCATTTTTCATCACTTTCTATTTTAGGGAATGAGCCCCTACCTGACATTCATCTCCAAGACAAAATAAACTTTGGTCTAAATGAAAAAAATCAACTTACTTTAGAGCATCAGGGGAAACAATTTCTTTTGGACAGAGTATCCTTCTCTTTTGACCCCAAAAGCAATTTCCTTGGGAAAATCAGTTCTATTTCTTATCAATGCAACACAGTTACAATTACTGATGAGAATGCAAATTACTATGAGTGTTCTCATTCCAACTTCAATACTTTTGAAGGTGACAAAAAAAGACTCATCATGGAATCTAACAACAAATTTATTGTGCAAAAACTATCTGATAAAAAAAATTCAGAAGCCGCACAAAACCCTGATCTGACAGCTACCGAAACAGTTTATACAAAAGAAACTCAAGAAGCTGTTGGACCCATGGATGAATTTCTCAGCACTCTGACAAAAAATATTATGGAGTAGAACTCGAGTTATTTCTTACGAATTCGTACAAGATAACGCTCGCTGCACAGGCTACATTTAAGCTTTCTACACGACCTGATTGAGGGATATAAATACTCTGATCACACATTTTCGAAATTTGAGAGGATATGCCGTCGGCTTCAGAACCAAAAATAATGACAGAGAGTTTAGGAAAGGCTGTCTTTGCTAGCGATTTTCCTCCCCGACTTGATGTTCCCAAGACTTGAAAACCCTGTTGTTTGAAGACTTCAAGGGCTCTAGGCAACTCTCCCGTTTCAAGAATTCTAACCCACTCAGCACCGCCCTCTGAAGTGCGGTAAGCTGCAGCAGACTGAGCCAGTTTAGGTTCAGAGATAAGTAACCCATCCACAGAGAAGTTAGCACAAACTCTTAAAATAGCACCAATATTATGGGGATTTTCAACGCCTTCAAGCACTACCACACAACAATGTTCTTGTTTTTTTATTTGAAATTCTTCTAAGAATTTTTTGAAATTAATTGCATTTTTTTTCTTGGCTAATATGCAAATTCCTTCATGATGAGTAGATTCTGTGACTTTATTCAACTCATCAGCTGGAATAATTTTATAGGCAATTTTTTTTTCTGCACAATGCTTCAATATTTTAGAAAAGTTTTTTACTTTCTGACTATCAACATAAACACGAATAAGATCCTGCGGTCTATTTAAAAATAAAGCCTGACAGGCATTCACACCATAAAATTTCATTTCGTTTTTTGAGGTATTTTTTTTT
>JAIXXU010000077.1 GCA_027490595.1 Pseudomonadota bacterium | reverse complement strand
TATGTGTCCTTGAACGACATGCCCACCAAACCGGCCATTTACTGACAAAGATCTTTCCACGTTTACTTTAGTATTTATCTTAAGGTGTCCTAAATTTGTCCTGTCAAGAGTTTCTGGAATAGCCTCAACAAGAAATACTGTTCCCTCAAGAGCAACGACGGTTAAACACACACCATTTACCGCTATACTATCACCAATACCAGCATCTTGAGTTACTTTGGGCCCATCAATACTGAGAACTAATTTTCCTGGTTTGTGGTCACACACAACTATTCTACCAATTTCTTCAACTAAACCACTAAACATATTTTGCTTCCTGCTTAAAAATCACAATACTGGGTAGGCACTTCACCCCTCACAACAAAATCACTACCAACTTGTTGCCATTTCACGTCTTCCAAGGCTAATGCATCTGAAATGAAATCTGGACTCAACCCAGTAATGGGGCTCAACGACATTTTGCCACCCAAAACTCTGGGTGCAATGTAGACTGCAAAATGATTGATAAGTTTTTGTGAAAAAAAAGAAGTGAGAAGTCTGGAACCACCTTCCAATAAAATACTGGATATTTCCCGATGAGCAAGTTCCTTAAGAGCACTTCGCAAACAAATATTTCCACTGTTCTCATCCACACAAATGCATTCAACTCCTTTGTCTTGAAGTTTTTTTATGAAATCAGGTAAAGAATGACTTGTATGTAAATAAATTGGGGCACAACCGTGGTAAAAAACATTGAAATTAGAATCCTTCACCTTAGGTGAACCAAAAATGATGGGCCGAGGTTGTCTTGAGGTTTGAACATGGCGCACATTTAACAAAGGATTGTCTCTAAGTAATGTTTGAGCCCCAACAGCAACTGCCGAAACTTCAGATCTCAATTCATGGACATGAAAGCGAGCTGCTTCGGAAGTAATCCACTGCGAATGACCTGTGTGCGTTGCCATTTTACCATCCAATGTCATTGCCCATTTAGCAATGACATAGGGCATTTTAAACTTCATGTAATGCAGAAAACATTTATTTAAAGCTACAGCCTGTGCAGCGTGACTCCCTACATGAACCTCAATCCCAGCCTGACGAAGTTTTTCAATCCCACGACCAGCAACGAGAGGGTTGGGATCTTCCATTGCAATATGGACAACTTTAACTTGGCTTCTGATAAGGAAATCTGCACAAGGAGGAGTTCTGCCGACATGACTGCAGGGCTCTAAGGTAACGTACACGTGAGCACCCTTGGACGCTTCGGCACCCGCTTCTTCCAATGCAACAACTTCAGCGTGCGGCCCACCCGTTTTGAGATGAGCGCCCCGCCCAACAATGACGTCATTCTTGACAACAACGCAACCAACCATGGGATTTGGCATACATGTCGTTTGCCCTTGTTTTGCAAGAGATAGAGCAATTTCCATATAATCCACTTGCATTTCTCCACAATAAACATAAAGCAAATCCCTAAGATAGATCCTACTCAAAGTCAACGTACAAAATAAACATTCAGAGTTTTAGGGGAATTCAAAATTTGCGAGTGCGTTTTGACGATGGAAGTAAACCTAATTCATCACGATATTTGGCAACAGTTCTTCTTGCTATTTTCACAGTTTTTTCTTTTTCGATGAGCTCAGAGATGTCCTGATCAGAATAGGGCTTAGCTTTATCTTCATTTTTTATAATATCATGCACCCATTGTTTGATTGACTCATTTGCAAGATCTTTGCCATCTCTAGACTCAATTCTTGCATTGAAAAAATATTTTAATTCAAACACACCTCTTGGCGAATGAAGAAATTTACCAGCCGTTGCTCTTGAGATTGTACTCTCATGAAGGCCTAATTCATAAGAGACATCTTTAAGTGTCATAGGAAGTAAATAATCAGCACCTAACTCAAAAAATTCTTTTTGACTTTTTAAGATGGCATCTGTGACTCGTAGTATTGTTTTATTTCGTTCTTCAAGCGCTTTAATTAAAGAGCGCGCTGCTCTCATATTATCATTTAAATATTTTACTGCGTCTTTATCTTTGGTCATTTCCTTAAGCTGAGTTAACAATTGTTCATATTTTTTTGAAAGCTTTAACCCAGGTAAGCCATCTTGATTTAAACTACAAACCCACTCTCCTTCACGTTTAAATAAGAAAACATCGGGAACAATAGTATAGTTATCAATCTGACCAAACTGTCTAGCAGGACGAGGATCACAATTATCTTTAATATATCTGTAATATATCTTTATATTATCAATATTATCTTGAACATTTTTTGCTAATTTTTGAAAATTTTGCTTTTCAAAATCATCCCAATGATCTTTTATTATAACTAATAATTTTGTAGGCACCCCAGAAAGACGACTCAGTTGCAAAAGCAAACATTCTTGCAAGTTAACTGCTCCAACACCGGCAGGATCACACTTACGAATAACATCCACAGCAAATTTTATATCGTCAACATGAAGTTTGTTTTGCTCTGCTATTTGCTCAATCGGGGATAGCAAGTACCCACTATCATCAAGATATTGAAGAACAATAGCTAAACACTGATTTTCATAATCACTCAGTCTTAACAAAGAAAGTTGATCCGCAAGGTGCTCGTGGAGAGAAAAGGATTTTTTATCATCCACAATTTCACGAAATCCTTGAGCACTTTCAGAGTAACCGTATGATGTCTCTTTTTTATATAAACTTTTCTTTGCTAAACAAGGATTTTTTTCTAATTCTAACGACACAAAATTTTCAATTTCAGGGCGACTCAATGCCAAAATAGTCAAAGAATTTTTTAAATCAGTAGTTAGAGTTAGCCTTTGGGCGGTTCGCAGATACTGCTTAATCTCAAGTGCCAAGCGCTTTTCCTCTCTTTCGTTCTAACTTCTTTATTGCTTTAAAAAGATCGCCACTGCGAGAGAGTCCTCATCCACTTGATCAGACCAAAAAGCACATGGTTTTCCCATAATTTTTTGCCGAACGAGTTTGGCAGCATAATGAGCATTACCGATATTATTCAAACAAGATCTCGCTGCACTTAAGTTTTCATGGGCACTATCGCAAACCATTTCTTTCCTACGAAATACAATACCATTTAAATCCCTCACCCGCTCCCCAGTTGCCAAAAGCCATGATACACCATCATCCATATTTTTTTGAACATAGTTTTGCTCTATGTTTAACTTTACTAAACTGCACGTTAGATCTTTTTTGATACGTATGCACATCAAAAAATCCCTTTTTATTAGAGTTCTTAAAAAACACGAAAAATCATAAAATGTCTTCATCGTTTTAGCCACTAAGCAGACGTATCGAGATTTTTTTTTTATTATTAATAAAGAAATGAACTTAAAAAAGGAAAAATTTATTTGAGGTTCAACTCAAAAGTATTTTGCTATCAGGTCTTTCCACTGTTCTTTTTTTCTAAGAGAGAGAAGATAAGCATTAAGCTCCTTCAATAGGGCCTGATTTTCAGGTCGAACAGCAAAAGCAACATCTCCTTTTTCATTGGAGGACAAAGTAAGAATTTTTTTGCCAATTTTTTTTCGAACCTGTGCAATAAAAACATTGTCATCTACAAATGCTATCGCCTTGCCCTGCAGCAAAGCATTTAACTCATCGTTTTCAGACCCATATTCCATCAAAGTGGCATGCTTTAGGACCCTTCGTAAATAAAGAGTTGCAGCAGAACCTGTTTGTGAGGCCAAAACAAGACCTGGTTTGTCTAAATCTTCAAATTTTTTAAACCGCGAGCGATTGGACGTATTGTCCAGCAAAGCAGCAGTAACAGTCACTGTATACACAGGAACCGAAAATTGAACGACCTTGCTGCGCTCTTCTGTCACAGTGAGACCAGAGGCAATAATATCGCATTTTTTTGTTGTAAGAGCAGGAATAAGGCCATCAAGGGCAATATCAATCATAACAATTTGGCTTTGTGTTTGCTTGGCAAACTCCTCAATTAATTCAATATCAAACCCGCTCCATTGCCCTGAGTTGTCTTTCATTTCAAAAGGTACAAAACCAGACTCAGAACAAATTTTAATCACCCTCTTTCCATCAACGGCAGCCAGGGCAGAAACGCTTAAAAGAGAGCTGAATAAATATGTGAAAAAAAGGAGACAATAAAATCTGGTCATTGAATTCACCAATTGGAACCTGGTATGCAAGTAAATCAAGAGACCTACTACTTTCAAGTTAAGTTATGATCTCTGGAATCATTAATCAAATTATTTACCTGAAGGGTAAAAAAAAAAACGATGAAAATTATAAAAATATCAATATTTTCAATATTTTTGCTTATTCAGCTCTCTGTCTATTTGCCGCTTCAAGCAACAAGCGATGCCCCAACTATTGCACTGCACAAAGAGGGCGTTCCTCCCCTAGTAACGCTTGAAACTGCCATGATCCTTGCCGCCCGTCATTCCGAAGAGTTACGAGCCCAAATAGCCCATTCCCAAGCCGCCACGTGGGATAAAAGAACGGCTATTCGAAATTTTGGTCCTAAAATCGTATCAGCTGCC
>JAIXXU010000170.1 GCA_027490595.1 Pseudomonadota bacterium | reverse complement strand
TTTCAAATAAAATAATCAATAGATTCTGATATTTTATGGTTTTTAACCCGATATTTTTTGGCAACTTCTTGTTCTGATTTGGCGAGTTCTTTAAATTTTCTAAAGGCATGACTATTGCAATTTGCAATCTTAATATGTTTATTTTTATTTAAATCGAGTTTGGATGTATTTGAAGAAGATACATCTGCCATAATAATAACTTGCTCTTCAATAGTTCTCGCACCAAGAATTTGAGCGATGATTTCTCCTGAATGATGTAACCCTGTTTTATACAAAACAATTTCACCTTGAGGATATACTCCACTCACATTTGTAGTTTGAATTCCAGATCTCACTTTGTCAGGATCTTTTCCTTTACTCAACGCTCGTTCTTGTTCTGCAGTAATTTCTTTGACAATAGACATAACAGTATTATGCTTGTCATCAATATGTTTTGTAGGTGTATTTGCCAATGTTTTTTCAAGAAATGCCACAAATGGTTGGACTTTCATTGATACTCCTTCAAACAAAGATCATTGAGTACTATCTGATACTTTTATACCGGTAGAATCACTCATGTTTTCCATACGAAAACTGGCCATACCGCATTGATATCGAAGTGCTGCCAACGCTGAAATTGCTGAAAAATGATATCGACCAATGCATTTATTTTTTAAATTATCATTGCCTTTTGCCGTAACTTTTGTGACCATCCCGTCTGTGCCACAACCAAATGAAACAGGAATATGATTGACTAAAATATCTGTGTTTCCTGGGAAAGAAATCATAAAATTACTTTATCTGCGATTTTCACAGCGAGATCTTTACAATATAATTTGAATTCCACTTTGTCGTTGATAAAAATTGCAATGGGAACTCGCATTGCCTTAAATAGAATTTCTTGTCGTTGCATGACAATTCGGATAATTTTGTGCTCAACCGCATTTTCTTCTGTGGTTGTTGCTTTATTTTGAGTTGCGATTTGTTTCTTCCATTGAAGAAGTGATGGATGATGTATTGTTGTTTTTTGACAAAATTCTTCAATTCCAATTTGTTCAGATAAATAAAGCGCTTCTTGCTTTATTTCATTAGGCCACGATTTGACATATCCGTGAGCCCTTTGCATTTGTACTTGCATAGCAAGCTTTTTTAACCTGATTTGTAGTTCCATAGTATTTTCCTCCAAATGGAAAAATACCGTGATTAATTTGAGTTGTACAAATCACGAATTGGAAGGACACGACAGACTCACTTGCGCGGAAAGTTCTGTTAATGGCTTTTACATCAACTTTCCACCTACCAATTGAATCAATGTTTTTAGTTTTTTTTCGCTCAAATAAATTAAAATAAGTTGTATTTTAAAGGAGAAAACAACTGGAGAAGATATTGCTCTTTTAATTGCTGTTGTGAATGGGGTCATAAAATTTTTTCAGTTACTATTTTATGATTTACAAAAAATAGTAACAAGGTTTAATTTATTTCCACGATTCATAGGATGAAGAAACGTTTTTTTATTTTTTTTTACTAAATTCATCAGCCATGTAAAAACATCTTGTAACTAAAGGTGTATCTCCTAAATTCATATCCGAAAATTCACCTTCCATCCATTAACGAGTGGAACATTCCATCATTTAATCTTTTCTTCTCAATTTTTATCATAAAAAAGGACAAATGCTGCTTTATGATTTTAAAATAGTGAAAGATATGGGTAAAACTAAGCCCGATGACGGAACTTACGTCAATCAATTCAAAGACTGTTACTTTGATGGCTACGGAGTTAAAAAAGATCAAAAGGGCAACACTATTAGTGCTGGTGGATGGAAAGAGAATGTTTGGATTGGTTCAATGTCAGAGCTGCAAATTTTTTAAGAAAGAGTAAGAGAAATAAATGACTTTATGTTTACTTTTTCTAAAAAAATTACTTGCAAACATGCAAAGATACCTATTATAAATCATACATTCAAACGAGCGGGGTATTTTATAATAAGAATGACAATTGCTACAGCTACTGAAAATACGATACCAAGTATAACAGAATCTAAAAGAGAAGAAAAAATTTCTCATGAAAATCAAGTAGCACCTTTACCTGTATCAAGTCTTTTTTCCCTAACGGCAGACAGTTCTTCTTCTGAAATAAAATTACCTGATGATGTTACCATACCAGGTAATAGCATAAACATTTCAGCACAACCAATCACAGCAGTGTATGTGAAAAATCTTATTTTAAATCCAGAAGCGTCTTCAGAAAATCAATGGTCTTACTCAGGATTCACTATTTCAGGAGTGGCTCAAGGAATAGGAAAGGCAAAGAGAGGGGATGGCGTAACTATAGTTGCAGAAAGAAAAAAGAAAACGATTCTAGCTTGGACAAAATATTTCAAAAGAAGATTAGCATCAGAATCAATAATAGGGCATATTAAAGCAGATTATAGAATGGGAAGATATTTTCTTGACTTTGGAAAAATGGGTGATATTATCAGTGCAATTTTTAAACAAAACTAAGGTAATTCTACATGAATTTAAATTATTTCTGGGTATTTATAGGCGGGGGCCTGGGTTCTGTTTTCAGGGCTATTCTGGTTAAAATGTTACCTCAGTCTATCCTTGGGCTTCCCCTTCAAATATTTTTTATTAATGTACTTGGCTGCTTCCTTATGGGTACTTTATTTGGTTTGACGCTTGAAAAATGGAATCCTAATAGCCTTATTCGCCTTTTTCTTACCACAGGTTTTCTAGGAGGATTTACAACATTCTCTGCATTTTCTCTAGACTTTGGCAATCTTGTCCAAAAAAAACTATATTCTTTAGCTTGTATTTATGTTTTAGGTACAGTGTTTCTTAGTTTGATTTTCTTTTTGGTTGGGACTCGTATTTTTAAATAGCATTGGTGTTTTGCTCCGAAATATCAATATTCATACAATGAAATCAATATGTTAAATAAAAATTAGACTATGCTCCGGAAATGGCGTACAATTTCGGAGTATAGTCGGAGAACTAAAATGGTTGAAAGATTACAAAGTCTTACAAAGAATCACTCTATGTTTTTATTTGGAGCGCGGGGAACAGGGAAAAGCACATTGCTCAATACCTTATTTCCTAAAGAAAATTCATACTGGATAAATTTGCTGGACCCTGAACAAGAACATCGGTTTGGGCTTTTTCCCGAAGAACTCATTTCTATTGTTGAGGCGCTGCCTGAAGATATTACATATGTTATTATTGATGAAATTCAAAAAATCCCAAAATTGCTTGATTGCGTTCATCTACTCATCGAAAAAACAAAAAAATTATTCATACTAACTGGTTCTAGTGCATGTAAATTAAAGAGAGGGGGCGCAAATTTATTAGCAGGGAGAGCCTTTGTTTATGAATTATTTCCATTTTCTTTTTTTGAGCTAGACTCTTCATTTGATGCCCATGACGCTATGAAGTTTGGTTTATTGCCAAAAATATATCAACTATTGACACCTGAAGATAAAAAATCTTTTTTACAATCATATGCATTTACATACATTAAAGAAGAAATTGTTTCAGAGCAAATCATTCGCAAACTTGATCCCTTTCGAAAATTTTTAGAATTTGCTGCGCAGTGTAACGGGAAAATCATAAATTTTGCTTCCGTTGCCAAAGACGTGGGAGTAGATGATAAAACAATAAAAAGCTACTATGAAATTCTAGAAGATACCTTGATAGGTTTTTTTATAGAGCCATATCATACGTCTGTGAGAAAAAGACTTTCTCAAAAGCCCAAATTCTATTTTTTTGATTGCGGTGTAACAAGGGCTCTGGCGCGTAGATTATCTTTAGATATTTTGTCAGGCAACAGCTATTATGGAGAATGCTTTGAGCATCTCGTTATTTTGGAAATATTTAAACTTATAAGATATAAATATTCTGAATTTAAGCTTGGATATTTAAAAACAAAAGAAGATAATGAAGTTGATTTAATAATTGAAAGACCTGGACAAAAAACTTTATATATAGAAATAAAATCAACAATAAATGTACAAGAAAATCATGTTTCTTTTTTGAACAAGCTTTCAACTGCTATTATAGATGGTGAATTTTATTGTTTTTCTCAGGATAAGGTTAGAAAAAAATTAGGATCTGTCACTTGTATGGAGTGGAAACAAGGGATTTTAGAGCTATTGCCTTTATAAACGCCACTCCAGGGCTGATTCAAGAAAGAATTTAAACCCAAGCGCATGTCCAAATGGAATATGAATAAATGTTGTGGATCAGTTCGAACCCAGAATAGGTACTGAAGGTTTGAAAGAATAAAAAGGCAGCGTAAACTCTAATCACTAAAAAAGGAGAATACTCCCATGAGTGCTGATAACACATTATTATTTGATAGTCATCTATTAGGAAAATCAAGTTTAAATGAAATTTTAAGAACTTAAGCAAGACGATTGTTAATGCAAGCAATTGAACAAGAAGTCGAAGATTATATTTCTTCAAATGTTTCAGAAAAAGATTCTAAAGGAAAAAGACTTGTTGTGAGAAATGGATATTCTAAAGAACGAACTGTTCAGACTGGAATTGGAACTTTTAATATTTCTACGCCCCGAGTGCATGACAAAAGACCTGAAAAACATTTTACAAGCAGAATATTGCATCAATACTTAATTAAAACAAAAGAGATTGAAGAATTAATT
>JAIXXU010000292.1 GCA_027490595.1 Pseudomonadota bacterium | reverse complement strand
GAACAACACCGCATAGTCACCAAAGTCGATGAGCTAATGGCCTTCTGCGATCAGTTAGAGCAAGCACAAAGCGACAGCATCGCCGCCCACGCACAACTCGTAGAAGCACTGCTCGCCACCTTAACCAACAGCAGCGACCACAACGAACTACAAAAAAACTGGCAACGCATAGCCGCGCACTTCGATACCTTATTCACCACGGAACACAGTATCGACCAACTCAAACAAGCCATTCTGCAACTAGCCGTCATGGGCAAACTCGTCCCCCAAAACCCCAGCGACGAACCTGCCAGCGAACTCCTAAAAAAAATCGCCGCCGAAAAAGCGCAGTTGATTAAAGAAGGAAAAATCAAAAAAGAAAAACCGCTTCCGGAAATTACGGATGAGGAGAAACTGTTTGAATTGCCGAGGGGTTGGGCTGAAACAAGATTTCAAGACATTACGAAAGTGATTACATGCGGTATGGCTAGCACGCCAAAATATCACCCCACAGGTCGCATTTTTCTTTCTGCTAAAAATGTGAAGCCTTATCGGTTCATTCCTGACGATCACAATTTTGTAGACGAAGAAACATTTAGAAAAATAACTCAAAATGCTTTTCCAGAAAAGGGAGATATCTTATTAACGCGAGTTGGTGCTGGTATTGGTGAAGCAGCGATTATTGATATTGACATTGAGTTTGCATTCTATGTAAGTTTGACGCTTATTAAACCCTTTTTAAATCATTTGAACTCTAAGTATCTACTTCACTGGCTAAGCTCGCCGCAAGGGATCACAAAAAGTTTAGAGAATGTTTATGGCGCAGGTGTTTCACAGGGAAATCTTAATGTGAATCAGGTGCGAATGTTCGATGTGCCTATTCCACCATTAGCTGAACAACACCGCATAGTCACCAAAGTCGATGAACTAATGGCTCTCTGCGACACCCTAAAAACCAACCTCCAAAACGCCCAAACCACCCAGCTTGCACTGGCGGATGCGTTGGTTGAGCAGGCGGTAGGATAAGGATCAGTTTAGATGCGATTAAAAAAAGTATATATATCTAATTACAAAAACCTCAAAGGCTTTGAAATTGATTTTTCAGAGCATGGACAAATTGATATTTTTGTTGGGAAGAATGGCAGCGGAAAATCTAACTTCCTTGAGGCCATTGTTGAAATTTTTAACCATATTTATGAGTCTAACAAGAGTGCATCTATACCCATTTTCGATTATTCCATAACCTACGAAATCGAAGGCCAAACTACTACCTTGGCATGGAGAGAAGAACTATTTTTTATTAATGGTAGTGAAAGAGGCCAAAGAACATTTTCTACTGTTACTTTGCCAGAAAATGTTTTAATTTACTATTCAGGCCACAACGAAACTATAACGTCAGTAGTTAAGAAGTATGAACGCGCTTTTCGTTCACGCATACGGGGAGCAAACTCAGCTGAAAGCCGCCACCTTATTGGCGTTGGTTCAGATTATAAAGCGTTACTACTTTGTACCTTATTGCTTCAGCCAGCCGAAAATCGTGCAAAGCAATATATTCTTAGCAGCCTTGGTATCCAGCAAGTATCACCAACGATTACATTTCATCTGTCGCGCCCTGATTTTGCAGCGGGTAGATTTAGAGAGCTTGGAATTAATGTAATTGAGCCTTTCGATACTCGCACGCATTATTGGGGTGCAGATGGAATAACACGGGACTTTCTAGATAAGTTAGTTGCATGTGTAAAGGGCGAGTTTAACCACAATGACCTCTACGACCTTACCTCTGACTCCTATTCAATTACCATTGATGTTGAGCTATATCAAAGTAAATTTGCAGGCATTCACGCGACTGAACAATTTAAGCTTTGGGATAATCTCAAAATTCTTGGGATGCTATCCGCCACTGAAGCTGAGCTACAACTGAGCAACAACCAAATAACAACAATTAATGATTTTAGTGATGGTCAATTTCAATCTGTCTACATATATGCTGTTGCCGAGCTATTTAAAGACCGACACTGCATTACAGTATTAGATGAGCCAGATTCATTTTTGCACCCTGAATGGCAGTTTACATTTCTGAAGCAGGTTTTTGAACTGGCGGACGATGTAACCCAGAAAAACCATATCTTAATGAGTAGTCATAGTGCATCTACAATATCGACTGCTGATGAAAATACTATTAATCTATTTAACTTTGAAAACGCTAAGGTTGTAGCCAATAAAGTCAAGAAAAGCGATGTAATCAGATCTCTTTCAGCAGGACTTATTACCTTTACAGAAAGTGAGGCACGTTTAAATATTCATCATAACCTTAAAAATACCGCAGGCCCTGTATTATTCACGGAAGGTATTACTGATGAGATGATTTTAGAAGTGGCTTGGAAAAAACTCTATGGTGCTTTACCGCGCCCTTTTGAAATTCAAAATGCGTTTAGTTGTGGATTTCTTAGAAATCTTGTTAACGATCAAGCACTTTATCAAAGCCATCCTGATCGAGTGTTTTTTTCAATTTTTGATTTTGATGAGGCATATAACGACTGGAAGCAGCTCGGCGATATTGTTCAAACAGATCCATATAAAGGGTTAGTAAAAAAACACAAGCAACACCATTCTTTTTCAATGCTTTTACCTGTTCCGAGTGAAAGCCCGATTCAGAATCAAGTGATTAATCCTCACACTAGTGGCACATATGAAAACAAATCATTGTTAACGATTGAGCTTTTATTTTATGGGGTTGATGGTTTAGATAGATATTTT
>JAIXXU010000223.1 GCA_027490595.1 Pseudomonadota bacterium | reverse complement strand
TAATCTATTTATTGATTTGCACTACGGATATTGTTGTGGAGAAGTGTCTACAAAAGAAGTAATTCCACAGAATGGTATTTATTTTGGCTACGATTCCATATTCTATTCAAACGCGAACACTTCAATGCCTTTTTCTATGTTCACCTTGGATGAAAAAAACAAAACAAGTCATCGAGCTATTGCTATGAAAAAGTTGAAAGAAACAATTTAGTTAGTGTGTACTTACACTTAGTTCATTTAGCCGTGGGCTCCAAGCTGGTTGCTTGGCATCTCTCACGGGGAGAACAATGTGCTTAGTATAAGTACCGTCTTGGCTCATCACGTATATTTTGTGTGATGAGTGTATATTATTTGCAAAATCAGAGTTTCTTGTTGACTGGTATACAAGAAAACGACCGTCTGGAGAGAAACTTGGCTTTTCATTGTCTCCCTGTTTGAGGGTTAGACGCTCCATTTGTGTTCCATTTGGGCGGATTTTAAAGAGATCCCATCTGTCAATGTCTCTGTCGTAGCTAGCAAAAGCGATAACTTTATCATCTGGGCTCCAGCTTGGTGAGGCATTGTACCAGCCGGCAAAGGTAAGTTGGTTGATTTCCTTTGTATTTAAATTTTTTATAAAAATCATTGGTTTTCCATGAAGATTACTTGTAAAAGCGACGTGTTTTCCATCTTTTGAAAATGCTGGTTCAACAGAAATTGTTCCTGAATTAATGAATTCTTGTTTAGAACCACCGAAAGAGTTCATCAAATAGATCTGAGTGTAACCTGTGTCTGAACCCACTGAGAAAGCAATATTATTCCCATCGCCAGACCAACACGAACCGGAAGCATTCATAGGAGGAAAGGTCATTTGAACCGTTTTTTGTGTTTCAAGATTATATTGGTATATTTGAGCTTTTCCAGAGACAAATGAAGTATAAGTAATTTTTTTGCCGTCAGGAGACCACGATGGACTTATATTGATGGCTCTGTTCTTTGTAATTTGAATTGTATTTTTCCCGTCGAAATCTGTAATATAAATTTGTGGAGTTCCTTTTATTTGTGTTCCCACAAATGCAATTTTCGACATAAAAGGACCTGGAATCCCTGTCAGAGTATCAATTAAAACATCAGCAAATCTTCTCAGTGCAATATCTATACTTTGTCTTGATATTTTTTTATAAAGTTTTCCAACCAGCATTTGGTTTTGTCGAACGCTATAGAGACGTAACTCTAAGTCAACAGCAGTTTTCGAAGGGCCAGCAATAAAACGACCAGTAACAACATAGTCTGTTTTCAAACTAATCCAGTCTTGCGATTGAAATCCATTTACTACTAATGATTTATTACTTAGAATATGCTCTTCTCCATGGAATTCAAACCAATTTGTGAAATTTAATATTTCTTGAAATCTGTGAGTGAACATACTAAAGTCAGAGTTATCTTGAAATAAATTATTATCATTAGAAAAGAAGTTTGGAATTGAAATTTTAATTTTTTGAAAACCAGGTGAACCAACATCAATGCTATTATTTAAACCACTACTAGAAATTATTGTATTTTCTTGAGCTAACGTATTATTTAAATAGAAAAATAAAATGGATAGAATAAAAATTCTTTTTAAATTGTGCATGTGTGTTCCTTAATTAATGCTTTGTACACTATATTTTGCCTGAAACGTTTGGGGAGGATGTATGGATTGGGGTGGTGGTTGCTCAACTGGAAAAGTGCTTTTTACGGCAGCAATGACTAGGTTGTCAAAACTTGAATTCCCACTAGATTTAAGAACTTTTACATCTGCAATCAGATAGCCAAATGGATTGACAGTAAATTGAACAGTTGTGAAAAGTCCTGGTGCAAAATTATTTCCAATCTCCACATTCCAATTGAGCTTTAACTGATTTCTCAAGTATATTTTGTATAAATTATACTCAGTAGAATTTGTTTTTTCATTTTCTTATCCTGTAGGTGCGAGAGCAGTTGGCGCATCTGGTATTGATTCAGCAATTTGAAAAGGAGATTTGGGAATACTATCGGGAGAATGTTTTTGTCCTAATTTATTTCCTGTGACTTTTTGGTGTACCCCATCTTTTTTTATTTCAGCTATTGATCTTAAATCAAGTTCTTTACGCTTTAAATAATCCATTTTATTTAGATTACTCTTTTTTTCTTGTTCGTCATTCTTTCGCTTTTGAGCGTTCGCGTTATTTAATTTTTCTGAAGTATGTTGCACCCTTTTGTTTAATTTGTCGGAATAAACAAGATCTTTGGAAGAAATAGTTTTGTCTTGAAATGTTTGATGGAAGCTTTTTTCGTTCTCTTTGGGGACATCATTTTCCCGCAACTGAGGTAATTGATTTTTTGTTTTTGTAGCTTCCGTTAAAGCATCAGGAGTTTTAGGATTGACCCTGGAATATGTATTTTGAAGTTTTTCAGATAAACCGAATGAAACCTCAACAATATTTTCCTGAGAAGTTGTGTTTTGAAGAAAGATGCTTGAAACGAAAGGAATGACCAAAATAGTCAAGTGAAATAAAAGTGATTTCATCAGATCAAAAAGATCAAAAGAGTGCTTTTTTTTCAAAGAGTCTTTAGGCAACAATGAAATTTTATGAGTTGTTGAAGTAATATCAATTTTGGGGAAATGAGACGTTATTGCTTGGGACTGTTTTTGTATTTCAGGTCCAATCGTCGGGGAAAGAAGAATGTGGTTGTTGGTAAAATTTTCGATAGTCATGGGTGAGTCGTCTTTTTTTCGCCAATCATTCCAATACGATTAATTCCAGCTATTTGCGCACTTTCCATGCCTTGCATGACAAACTTATAAGGTACACTTTCGTCTGCACGAATAAATAATGTTGATTCTTGTTTATTTTTGGAGAGTTCCTGAAGGGCTTCCACAAGATTTTTGGATGTGTATTCTTTTTTGCCGAGAAAGAATGAACCGTTTTTAGTTACCGAAAGAATAATGGATTCTTGATTTAAAGATAAGGATTTAGCTTGGGACTTTGGTAGTTTGACGTCTACGCCTGTTACAGCAAATGGGGCTGTTACCATAAAAATAATCAATAAGACGAGACACACATCTACGAATGGCGTCATATTAATATCAACAAGTAATTTATTTTTAAAGGAATAATTAGTGCTGTCTTCGTTCCACATGGACATTAAATTAATCTTCCTTTGAACTAGGTTTTGATCCTGAGTAGTGTCTTTGAACAATATTCAGAAAATCTGTGGAAAAAGCTTCTAATAAAACTAGGTGAGACCGAATTGACACACTCAGATAGTTGAAGGCGATTGCTGCAGGAATAGCAACAAATAACCCCAGTGCTGTTGCAATCAGAGCCTCTGAAATTCCTGGTGCAACAGACGCTAATGTAGATGCCCCGGATGTTCCAATTTCCTGAAAAGCACGAATGATTCCTACTACAGTTCCAAATAATCCAATAAAAGGGCTTGCTGAAGCGCTAATGGCAAGCAAACTCATGCGTTGGTTGAACATTTCTTCTTCAAGCATTTGTTGTTTGCTCAGGGCACGTTTGATTGTATCAAAAACTATAGGTGACTGAGCGGAGCCTTTTTTTTCTCTAGCTTGTAAAACTCTTAACAGCTCGTTGAACCCAGCTCTAAAAACTTCTCTTGCTGGGCTGTAAGAAAATTGTTCTACCTTTTGATGAAATTCAGTAAGACTTTTGGTCTCCCAAAATCTTTCCATAAATTTTTTTGATTCTTTGCGGAGGTGTTTTAAAGAACGCAGTTTTTGAAATACAGAAATCCAGACCATCACGCTCAATAAAACTAAGCTACCGCTAGTGAGAAGCCCAATTGGGCCTGCGTGCAAGAAAAAAGAAAACCAACTTAAATTAGCAATAGCAGCAGTAAAATCCATGTAAAAGGCCTCGGAATTTATAATAAATAGGATCTCTTTCAATCAAGAAATGAAAATTTTAAAAATCAGATCGTCATTTCATCATAAATATTTTTTTTTGAGTTGCAATATGAATAATCTGTTCACAGATTTCCTCTTGTGTAAGGGAACTGGAATCTAAAACAACGGCATTGGCTGCGGGCCGCAGGGGAGCAATATCCCTTGAGCAATCCCTGGAATCTCGTTCCATAATTTCGGAAAGCAACTCTTTGTAATCAACTTTGTATCCCAGCTCTTTAAGTTCTTGATGCCTTCTTTGAGCTCTGACTTCAGAATTTGCAGTTAAAAATATTTTTAGTGGAGCATCGGGAAATACTACGGTGCCCATATCTCTCCCATCGACCACAGCGCCGTGTGTTTCAAAAACTACTTTTCTTTGAATGGGAAGAAGCTTTTCTCGTACTGACTCATCCTGAGCAAAAATACTTGCAAGATTAGAAACTGTTTGAGATTTAATTTCTTGAGTGATTTCTCTTTCTCCTAAAAAAACACGTCCATTTTTTGATTCTTGCCGATATCTTTCTTTGATAAAAGAAATAAGCCGTTCTAAGTTATGATGAACACTTTGCTTGTCTTCGTTGCCAGATTCGTGCAGTAAAAGAGCCAATGTCCTGTAAATAGCTCCAGTAGTGATATAGATCCAGCCAAGATTCTCGGCCACCAGTTTCGCAACTGTGCTTTTTCCAGAACCGGCTGGTCCATCGATCGTGATAACTTTAATAGCTGAGCTATTATTCTTTTCCATAAGGTTTTCTCGCCCAATTCTCTACTGTCTCCCAGCTTTCTTCCCATCCTTTGGGTATAGAAACAGGAGGCGTATAAGTATTTAGTTGAGGCATGGATTTTACCGGACCCATCTGGAAGAATTTTTGAATTCGATCGTTTTTTAGTTCTTCAGGTGAAAGTAAAAGCAACTCTTCGAGGTGTCTTTCCACTGTTTTTCCTAAGATTTCGATAGCTTCTTTGGGATTCCAGTGAGCACCTCCAGGTGGTTCAGGGATAATTTCATCAATGATTTTGTTTTTAAGGGCGATTTGGGCAGTGAGTCCTAATAAATTAGCTGCGCGATCGGCAAGTGAGCTGTCTTTCCAAAGAATTGAGGCGCAACCTTCGGGTGAGATGACGCTATATGTGGAATATTCCATCATCAAAACTCTGTTCGCAACGCCAATAGCTAGGGCCCCACCGCTACCTCCTTCTCCTAAAACAACCGAAATAATAGGAACTTGGAGTTTACTCATAACCATAATATTTTTCGCTATGGCTTCGCTTTGCCCTCTTTCCTCAGCATCCATGCCGGGATAGGCTCCTGGTGTGTCAATAAAAGTTAAAATAGGCATAGAAAAACGTTCAGCCATATTCATAATGCGAAGAGCTTTGCGATATCCTTCAGGACGAGACATGCCAAAATTGCGCTTCATGTTTTCTTTGGTATTTCGCCCTTTTTGGTGGCCTACAAGTGCTACTTTATGCCCTTTGAAAATACCCACACCAGTGATAATGGATTGATCGTCCATGAAGTTTCTATCTCCATGTAATTCAATAAAATCAGAGCAAAGTTGTTGAAAAATATCAAGTGAATAGGGTCTGTTTGGATGACGTGATAACTGTGTAATTTGATAGGGGGTTAGATGAGCTGTGTTTTCATATGCAGTTGATTTAAACTGATTTTCTAAAATTTCGAGTTCTTTTTTTGCTTGAGTATGATCAAAATCATTGTTTTGTATGAAAGTGGCTTGCTCAATAGATAACTTGAGGTCTTGAATTTTAGAAGAAAGTT
>JAIXXU010000032.1 GCA_027490595.1 Pseudomonadota bacterium | reverse complement strand
TTTATTTTCTGTTTCATGGACGTTGGGAGGAATTCCTTGAAAAGACTGAGCAAACAAAGCCCGTGCCTGTAGTTCATCAAGTTCTGTTAGTATATCGACATTATTAAGAAGAGTGTCTTTGTTTTCCCAACAAATGATTGAAAGTTGTTGAATCACTTTTTGCTCTTCACATTCAATTAGCCACAAGGTTTCATTGAGCTCGGCTTGTTCTTTGGCCAGTGACGCAGGCTCTACAAAAACAGTGGCTCCTGTTTGACTGATGCTTCTTGTGATGCCCGGTACTGAGCTTTTTCTGTCAGTTCTAACAGGCAAAACATAGCGTCCGTCGTGAAAACGCCACGTAGATTCTTGAAGTGCTTGCTGAATGACGGAATCTTTCAAAAGGCTTTCAAGACTTTGAGATATTCTTTTTTTGGTTGTTTTTAGCTTGCGGTGAGCGTCTGCAAGTGCTGGAGAAGCGGTTTCTAAAATTGATCCTTCGTCATCAACGCTTTTAGCAAGTTGATTTCGAAGAGAAGTCAAAGGAACTAAAGGCTTCATGAGATTTTTCAATTCGCCAAAGGATGGTAAATGCTGTGCGCGCCAGGCAGTTACCTTTTCTACCATTTTGAGCATGCGACAAAGGTGAGATAGTCCAAGAGGGGAAAGGATGGCCTCCCTTCTCAGATGGCCTTCAAAGCTGGAAAACTCAAATGGGCTTAAGGGAAATGGCCTTTCATAAGAAGCAAAACTCAGTGTTTCTTGCGTAAGGGTGATAGTTAAAGAAGCATCACGGGGCAAATCCCACGGGTCTAAATTTGCCAACTTAATTTTTGTATGAGAAAAGCAGGCATAGCTGGATAAAAACTCTGTGAGTTTTGGCCATTCTAGTAATTTTAGAGTCTTTTCACGGCTTGTATAAGCCGACCATGTATTAATCATAGAGGAATTCCTTTTGTCACGCGGTAAACAATACTTAAAATTTGAAGAGACACAAGACTCTTTCCGAAAATTTGAAAAAATAAAAAAAGAAAAACGTTCCTTGAGGGGTAGGGTCATTGATGATTGGCTTTTGCCAAGCGATGCCTTTGGACCCTTTAAGCCTTCTTTGGTTGAAAATTTGCGTCTGGGTAGAGTTATTGAAGTTCACAAACGGAATGTTTTTGTTGCTGAAGAGGGTGACGATGGCTTTCCTCGCACTGGTGATTTGTGGTTTTGCACAGTTGCCAAACGTCATTTTCAAAGAGCACACAAAGAAAGAAACTTTGTTGTTGTAGGAGATAGAGTTTATTTTCAACCAGAGGAGAGTTTACAATTTGATACCGATGGTACTCCTTTGGATAGCGATTTGCCAAGAGCGGTAATACAGCATGCGTTGATTAGGGTCACCAAAATGGCTCGAAAAGATCCTATGAGACCTGACTGGGAGCATATTATGCTTGCCAATATTGATCTCATTGCCATTGTCGCATCTGCTTTAAACCCTGAGGTGCGTTGGGGATTAATTGATCGGTTTTTGGTTCAGGCTGAATTAGAAAAACTACCTGTTGTGATTATTTTGAATAAAGTTGATCTTCTTCCTCATGCTCAAGAGTCTCGTTCAGATTTCATGGAAAAGTATAAAAAACGTACAGAAATATATAGAAATATTGGATATAATGTAATTGAATTGTCTACCCTGAGGCGTAAAACGTATGCCGAAGAAATCAAAAAACTTAGAGTTTTATTTAGAGGAAAATTAGTAGGACTAGCTGGGCATTCGGGAGTTGGTAAGAGTAGTATTATTAATCTCATGCGCCCTGAGTTTGAACAAGTGGTAGATGAAAATCCAGATATTTTTTATAAAGGTAGACATACAACAACATACAATAGTTTGTTGCAGTTAGGAATTGGCGGATATGTGATTGATACTCCCGGAGTGAGGTCGTTTGACATAGATAAACCTGATCCTATTTCTTTAACTTACTGCTTTCCTGAAATGCGCCATTTAAAGTGTCAATTTAGGGAATGTGCACACGACAAAGAAATAAACTGTGCAGTCAAAAATGCTGTTGAACAGGGAGTGGTTACCGAGGAAAGATACCGCAGTTATATCGGCATCCTGAAGGGAATAAGCTTCCGTGAGGGACAAAACAACAGTCGTGATGATGCTCTTTTAATTGCTGATATGAAAGCTCGCCTTCAAACTGTTCCAGGAGAAGACGATGAGTGACGCGGTAAAACCTTGTGTTATTGTGGGTGGTGGATTAAGTGGAATTCTTTTGGCATTAAAACTATCCCTTGCTGGCAAACAAAAAGTCACACTGATAGAAGAAAATCCAACCTTAGGTGGCAGGCTATTTTTTCCTAAAGCTAACGTAAATCAAGACAGCGGCTACGGTTTTGAGGCTTTTTCCACGTCGAGTAAAGAAGCAATTTATAGGCATATTCAAAATTTATTAAGTGAGGAAGAGCTTTCTGAATTTGAACAAATCTTAGAAGTTCAGCACTTGCCTGAAAATAGTCATTCGACAGAAAGGGAAACAGATCTTCATTTCAAACATCGACGTTGTTTTTTTATAAAAAAAGATGTTGTAAGTATTGAAGATATTTTCCATGGTACAAATGAAATATTCACCAAAAAAGAAGGTGAATATTTAAAATCTTTGGCTTTGATGAATGATAGCTTAGAGCAAAATTCAGAACTCTCTTTAACAATTGAAAAATCAAAATTTTGGAAAGATCTTCCTAAATCTAGCAAAGATGCTTTTGGTTCTTTTTTTGAAACACTGTTTTCTGAATATTGGGTACAAGTGTCTGTGGCTCGCCTCATCGAATGTCTTCACGACTTATTTTTCCCTTCCTATACATCAACAAGTGATGCTTTTTCATTCCGGTTTAAGCTAGAATTTTTTTTAGAAAAATTATCAAAAAAAGAACCTTTT
>JAIXXU010000259.1 GCA_027490595.1 Pseudomonadota bacterium | reverse complement strand
ATGAGCTTAGTCCTGAATTTAAGGACTGTTTTTAGTGTATTTAGTTCGGAGTTAAAATGCAAGATTTTAAGAAGCTACATCATTGTGTTTATAATTTAAAATATCATTTAGTTCTTGTTACAAAGTATCGCCGAAAATGTATTACAACTCCTATTATAATACGTTTGAAAGAAATTTTTACGGAACTTTGTCAAAAATGGGAATGCAGCTTAATTGAATTTAACGGTGAGCCCGATCATATTCATATGTTACTTGAAATTAACCCAAAAGTTGGGCTTTCAATATTTATAAATAATTTAAAAACAGTTTATAGTCGTTGTATTAGAAAAAATTTTTCTAATCATCTTGCAAAATTCTATTATAATAATCCTATTTTTTGGAGCAGATCTTATTGTATTTTAACTTGTGGAGGTGCTCCACTTTCTGTTATTAAACAATATATTGAGCAACAAGCTGGTGTGGATTGATGATTGAAAGTCGGGCGTAAGACCGCCAAGCGTCGCACGGCAGGAGCCTGCTCCTTTGTCGTCTCGCAAACTCCCAATTATTGCCTGCATTTCCTAATGGAAACTTGGCCTTTCAGCTCGCGCTTCACCTTCACCTAAACTCTTGACTGTGCTAAACGGTTATAGATGAAGCACTGAGCTCGTTCTGGTAGAAACCAACGGTGACTCCCTATTACTTTGCAAGATGTCTTCCAGCCCACAAGAACTCTCCTTACAGTACTCTAGCCAATTGAACTTCTTGGGTGTTTTTTAAGTTTCAATGTTATGCCTTTACCAATCTGGTCTAATAGACAAATTGTTGAATCTCTTCATTATTGATATAATTGATTATTAACAATTTTTTTTAAATATAAATACTCTATTTAAAAAAAATAGTATTTCCTTGAATGATAACGCCAAATATTTATAAAATTATGGAAAATACTATTGTGAACTATAGATGTTAAGACAAGAGTATTGAAATTCTATTGTCTTTGCATGGTTTTATTTGTACACTTCAAGCCTCTTTGATGATTTTTTTCATAAAACCTATGGAGGGCTGCCTCAATGCCTCAAAGAAATATATCTCAGCCGGAAGAATTAACGCGCGAAGAAACTCAGCTGCTGAAAGCAATTTTGGTTAAAATGCGCGATGATCTGTATGCAAAGGAGCAAGAAAGAAAGCACGATGGTTCGTACGAAATCAGTCGTGACGACATTTCAGATGAAACCGATTTAGCCTCAGTGGAAACCGATCAGGAAGTAAACATGAAGCTTGCTGAGGCTGAAAGGCACAAGCTTGCTTTAATTGAAAAGGCTCTTCGTAAAATTGATTCCAATGATGGTACCTATGGTCTTTGTGAAGGAACTGGTGATCCTATCGGATTCAAACGCTTGCAAATTCAACCTTGGGCTCTTTATTCATTGCGTTATCAAGAAGACCTAGAAAGAAACAGACGCTCTAATGTTTAATTGAGTGATTTTTCTTTCGGAAATATTCAGTTATTTGTTGTTAAATTTTGGCATGACGCGAGAGAAGGTCCACATGCAAACTAAACTCGCGCTTTCAATAGATAAGCTTAGCGAGAAGATTTCCTAATTTGTTCATGAGGATAGGTGATCCAAGTGACGATTCCTTCTACTCGAGGTTTAAAATCGTCACTGACCTTGTAATCATTTTTGATCAAATCCCTAAGAGCATCATGATCAAATGAGTCGGTGATCTTTTCCTGAATAATATTATCATTGCGTATTTCGGAAAATCTTCTATCAAGATAGGCATCATAAGACTCTTCAGTTTTAGAATTAAATTCTTGCCTGATATCAATAAGATTTCTCTGAAAAACTGACAAAGTTTTTTCTAGCATTTCTTGTTGAAAATTTAATTTATCCGTTTTTAAGCTGAGAAAAATATAGAGAACTAAAAACGACACAGCTCCAAAAAAACCGCCCCAAAAGTAAGCAGAAGATAGAAATCCAATACCAGAAACTAAAGCAAACAAAGCAGAAGAGGCTATAACTACTTTTAGTACATTTTTCAGGATGTGATATTTATTCCAGGAATTTTGCAAAGATTGGACTTTAAATTTTATCTTTGCCAGGAAACTCTTTTCAATATTTTTAGTACTATCAATGCTACCACTAGAGACTTCAGGTTTTGAAGGATTAAAACTTTGGTCATGAATTAAGTATTTTTGAACAGGTTGATAACTTTCGTAGCTCCTGGTAGGGCAACTTTTTTTGCTCCCTTCCTGGTCGGGAAAATACTCGGTTTTCTCAGTTTCAGAAGCAGACGGTTGACCACTGAGTTTAATTCTGTTGTGGAGATTTGAATTAGGTAGCTTAGATAACTCTATATTCACACTGTTAAGGCTCATATCAATTCCCTCCTAAGATTATTCCAAGTGCTACAGGAACGGCATCACATAGTCAAAGGTTTTTTTAAGTGTAAAAAGTAGCTACAAAAATTATTCAAATCTTTTACGGCTTGAATACCGAGGGCCTTCTTAGAGATAAAAGTGAGTTATTTCTGGCACAAATATATTGTTTCAACAGAGTGTTAGACTTATAAATTGCAGAAAACTTTTTTTCGAGATAATCGTGGTGAGACTTGCTCGGACTGCGAGCAAGCTCGCGCTCAAAAATAGAGCGGAGGCTTGTGAAATCAGACAAACTTTGTTTGAGAGCATGCTGTTGGACTAAGAAGGGTTCTTCTTTTTTCAATTTTTTGCGGAGAGACAGAGCATAAGTCAAAATTCCCAAAAAAATTCCTGGTATTAAGGCTTGAGCGAACAAAAAGAATGAAAATAAAAAAACAAGGGAAATCCAGGCAACAAATATAATAAGACCAATGACAATAAAGCGCTGCACATGTTTGCTTCGAGATTCAATGAGGTTGTTGATGAAATTTTTTTTTGAAATTATAAAGTTTTCAATAGTTTTTTTAATTAAATTCGGCTCAACTTTTACTGTGTGAGGTCTAGTGATAGAGGAGCAAACTTCATGTTTTAAATTTTGATCGGTTGGAATATCTTTTTCAAAGTTTTCAGGAAAAAATGTCTGCTGTGTTTGTGCTTTAGAAGACGCTGGAGATTCTTGCGAATTAATTTTTTTGTAACTTGTCAAAGTTGTTAATTGTACAGTATTAATTTTGAGCATTTATTCGCCTCCGACCCTCTTTACGGTATATATAAATTACATGAAGTAGTCAATAATGAAAAATTTTTGTGAAATAAAAGTGAGCCGGTAAAGAACTATATTTTTATTTTTTTCCAGGGGCTTTTCTAATTTTATTTTGTAAAAAGTCTTTTAATGTTTTTTGGAAAAAAGTTTCCTTCTCTATTATTAGTTCGAAAGGTCCTTTTACTTCTTGAGCTAGGTCGCAGTCGTCTGGGGTTAAATTATAATAAAACTCTCTTTGATAATAACCAATCAATTGTTCAAGCATGAACGCAAGGTAATTATTTTGTTTTCTCATAGTCAATAAAGCAGTTTGTTGTACTAAAAGTCTTTTTGGGTCAGGGTCTATTTTTAGTAGTCCATCCTTAATATAATCTAGAGCTTTTGAGACGCCATAATCCAGAGGCCTAAAATATTTTTTTTCGCAAATAAGCCATGCAATCATAAAAAATGTAAAAGGTACTATGGATAAAGTATAGGAAAAAACTGCTGAAATAAGAACTGTGTGTCCAATTATCATGAAACCAAGAAGGCATAGGCCTCCAATCAAAGTCAAGCCAGTAAGTACGGTAAAAATAGTCATCAAGACCTTTAAACAGTTTAGCTTTCTTTGGATTTTATGAACCAGTGCATGAAACGCAAAATTTTTATTTTGGGAATAAAATATACTTTGTAGGTTTATATTTGGGTTTTGCGGTTTATAGTTAAGAATAATGGGATTATGAGGAATAGCAACGTCCTTTTTATCCCTTGTTTTTTTTGAAGTTGGTTGATTGGCAAGGGAAAAGGCCGGACATAGACAAAGAAAGAGACAGCCGAATTTAGTGTCAGTTGTTTTTTTTCTATCATTTTTGTCTTGAGAGGCTGTTCTTTGGGCAGATGAAGTAGAAGTTGAGTTTTGTTTACTACTTACAATATAGTTCACTGCTTACCCTCATTTCTAAAAAAAGACGTTAATTAGAAAATGGATAACATGCAGTCGTTTTTTCGTAAATAACTTTTTTAGTGAACTAAAAAAGTATGGCTAAAATAGCCCCGGCACGGGAAACGTTATAGTTAAAGGTCCGATCTTGGATAGTTGTTGTAACTCCAGTTTTAGGCATGGACCACTGGCCTGCATCGGTAGAATAAGAACCAGAACCATAGTCAATGAAACCGCCAACTCCGATAAAAGGTAAAAAAGAAATGATTGCCTTCAAGCTTCCGCCGTAATCATAGTGATTTTTTAATTTTGCATCAAAATCTACAGGGTAAGATGGTGAATGTAAGTTAATATTTCCTTTAATGTCTGTTTGCACAAAACCTGTTGCATAAAAATTTACTATTTTTAAAGCTCGCAAACGAATTCCAGCTTCTCCGCCAAGCATTTGCGACGTGATAGTTTGCTTCATGGATGGTACGGACACGTTTGGAAGGATTTGGTCAGTAACAGACATCTTTTGAACGTCATATCTAGGACCAATAACAAAGCTAACAATATCCATGGGAGCACTAGCTAAAGGTAATAATAATTCGCCACCATAAAAATAACCGTCTGGGTTTTTGGTTTTATCTGAAGCTCCATTAATTGAGTAGTCAATGACACCTCCTTGCAGGAGAAGATCGATACCGTTTGTTAACGAATAAGCAGATAGTGATTGCAAGCCCATTATTGTGGAACATAAGAGGGCAAGTTTGACAATTAATTTTTTCATTTACCAATTGCTCCTAAAGCATCATCAAGTTTTAAAGTCAAAGGAAATTTACCCGAAAACGAAATTTCTGTAGCCGTTATTTTATCCAGTTTCATACCGTTAATTTCACCTCCCACAAATATTTTTCTTCCGTCGGTAGTCATCATGGAAGGTAGTCCTCCAGTGGTCACAGATGCAATTTTGAATGGTAAGGAGGCCAGTGCGTCCTTGACATCAAATTTTACAACAATAAGGTTCGCATACCTCTTCTTGAATTCGTCAATCGTGGATTTTAAATCGTTAATTTCTGACACAGACATATATCCGGAGATTTCAATTTCTTTATCATTAAAGTTCTTTTTGACTGTAAGTCTTTTATCAATACCATTTTTGATAAGAATATCGTCAAAATCTCGTCCAGCCTCTTGGAGTGAAAAAACTTGTGACGTGTCAAGGTCGCTGATTTCTGGAGCTTGATTGCTAACAGCTAGTTCAATGTCGTTTATAACATCGAGGCTTGACAAAAGACCAATGAGCCTCATGCGATAGGTTTTAAGATTAAATTCTGGAGTTACAAGGTCTGCATGAACTTGATGGAGAATTTGATTCAATTTATATACGGCTTCCTCAGAAGTTAAAAGCTTAAAATCAACCATTTTAGGAAATTTGGCGAAAGCATTTTTTAAAAATAGAATGTCGTTTTTATCTTTTACAATTCCTTCCACTAGAACGAAATCTGTTTTATTTGATAAAAATTTAAGATTACTAAATCTAGATGGTAAATTGACTTCTATCTGCTTAATGGCTTGCATTTTTTCAATGGGAACAAGTTGTTTGGCCTGCTCTTGAATATGATAGTTATAGTATTTTTGAATCTGAATAAATAAAATAAAAAATAAGGCAAGAACAGTTCCTCCACCTAAGCTAATCAGAAGCGCTTTCTTATTTATTCTAGAACTTATTGGAGAAATAAAATTATCATAAACATGCTGGAAAGAATCATAAATGTATTTTTGAAAGCCATTTCTAGGGATATTCTTTTGGGGCTGGCTCATATCATTGAGAAAATTTTCTTCGTTTGCACTCAGAGATTCACTACCGTCATCAGAAGTCTTGATTTCCTCATTTTGAGATTCCTGGGGAACTGCGTTTAATATTTTTAGCCATTTTTCATCACTGTCAGAAGCAGAGCAAATAGCAAAGGGAATACTTAGAAATTTGAGAAGACACGGAGTCTCAAGATTGACTCCTGAATTTATTTCTTCTTCCAGAAAGGTTTCAAGATGTTTGCTTAGCAGAGGAGCCGAACTAGAAAGAATTTCAATACTATTGTTTTGCCATTGAAAATCAAAGAACACATTTTCATTTTGATTTTGAGCGAGTTGTCCCAAATAGATATCAAAATCAATTTTATTTCCTACTCTGTATACTTTGTTGGGTTCAAGATCGAAATAGGCCCCATCAAGTTCTTCTTGGAGAATTCGTAATTGAAAATTCATAAGCTATTACCATACCAGCGAGTTATTTTTATTCCTATTTTTCCATCAATGTTAACCAGCATACCTTCACCTGCTTTGATACCGTTCACTGTAACAACCAGCCCTTGTGCTGTGGAATTAAAATTAACTACGCTACCCGTTTTTAAGGTGCTCAAATCTTCATAAGGAATGAGGGCTTGCCCTAATTCACATCCAAGGCGAAATTGCACATTTGGCAAGATACTTTCGCCAGGAAAGGACAATCTTGGTGCTTGAGCAGGGTGCGGTTTCGCACTTCCATTCGCAGGGTCACTGGATTTTCCAGGGTTTTTCTGAGTTTTTTCATTTAAGTCGTCATCATTGTTAGAAAGTGCTTGAGAAGTTTTTGTTCCAGATACCGGGGTATTAGATTCTAGATTTGTGGGTACCGGAATAAATGGCGGTTCTGGTTGAGAAGCTTCTTTGGATTGAGCTGATGGTTGCTGTTCCGCTGACGAGGGAGCAGGCTTTTTTTGATCGTTCTCATTATCAAAGCCGAGAGCTTCATCTTCATCCTCATCGAAGTCTTCATCGTCAAAATCGAAATCATCATCCTCGTCTAAATCGTCAAAGAAAGAATCATCGAATATAGAATTTTTTTTATTTTTGTTATCTTCTTTCACCTAAACATTCCTTTATGAGAAAACTGTTACATCATATAAAATTATGATAACCATGCAATGGATCTAGACTAAACTATTTTGCTTTTGGTCTCATCCTTTGTCGTCAATTATTTTTTCTCAAAAAGTTCACTAAAGTCAATAAATGTTTTACATTTTGTTTGGAAAATTATAAAAAAAGAAATGTTTGTCATGCGTTAGCTGGTAATCATTTTTCCATAGGCAAATTTATCTTAATTTTCGGTGGTCCATGTCACAAGACTCAACTCAAGAAAAAACCGAACAACCAACCCACAAACGGCTTGAAGACGCACGCAAAGAAGGTCAGATAGTTAAAAGTAAAGAGTTGACTTCTTTTTTTTCGTTGATTTCAATTTTCACTTATTTTTTATTTACTTATAAATATATTTTAGGCGATTTTTTTGAGCTTTACGATGTTATTTTTTCAAAAATTCGTGAAAATTACACTGCATCTGCAAATATTGCAAAGTTGTCTTCAATTTTAAAAGTTATGGCTGTAGCTGGGTTCAAAATTATTATTATTCCAGTAATTATAGCTTCCACCCTCACTGGTTTTATTGCCATGGTGCAGGCTGGGGGCATTATCTTCACTCCTAAAGCTTTGCAGATCAAATTTGACAAGTTTAATATTGTTACCAATGCCAAAAACATTTTCTCGATGCAAACGTTAAAAAAATTTGTAAAGGATATGTTTCAGCTAGCTATCATGACTTTTGTTGCTTATATCATGGTCAAACGAAGTATTGCAGATATTTTAAATGCTTCTTATTACAATTT
>JAIXXU010000138.1 GCA_027490595.1 Pseudomonadota bacterium | reverse complement strand
GTATAAGTTTATGAGTTTCCCCAGCAACATCAATAATCTTGCACGTGCTAGAACTAGTGCACACAGCAGTCAGTCAGCGCATAACGTTCCGAAACTCGCTGCTGATCTGCAAGGTCACCAGACTCTTGATAGTCATATTGAATCTTCTTCAAACAGTAGTTCTTTGAAAGCGCAATCTACCCAAATTCTTTCTGCGAGTATGGCTTCAGGGCAGCTTTTAAAAGATAACTATTTGAGTTCAATACCCAGCCATAAAGTCTTTTGGTTTTTAACGTGTAATAAACAAACAAATCAAACCAATGCGGTGAATAGAACAGAACGTATTTTGACTAACACCAGCCGTCGTCCAAGGCATTATGATGAAAGATTTGATAGTCTTGGCGACCGTATGGTCCCAGAAAACTATTTGTCTCCTCTTGATGGTTTAAAAATATGTTTTCTTGATCCTAATTCCTATGTTGATCTTTCAAAACAACTTAATAGTAATAGTGCCTTTTTTTCTCAAAATGCTTCTGAAACTTATTCTGTGCAAACTTTGCATGAAACATTTACTAATGTAAATCAATTTATAAATGGTGTTCTCACTAGAATTATTGATAGGCCATTCGATGGAACAAGATTAAAAAGATATTTTGAATTTCAGCTTAAATCCACAGCAGCCAAGGAAAAATTTCCACACGAGTATGATAAGAATAATGAATGGAAAGGAAAGAAATTGCCAAATACTGTATACGCATTGTTTCTTTTATTTCAAGCGGCTTTAGATGCTATTGAGAGTAAAACCAACGAATTAAAGGGTTTTGCGGCAATGAATCTTGACTTGTCAGCTGATGAATTTCTAAATAAATGCTCAGAAAATACTGTGCTTTATAATACAACATTAATTCCAAAAGCAGTGCATGAAATGTATGTGGCATATAACCTAAAAATTTATGTGATTGTTTTACTTACAGCACAGTCATTTTTAAATCATGCTATTGAAGCCGGATTTTTCAAAAAGTTTGGAAGAAGCAAAGAAACAAATGAAATTTATAAAAATTGGCACTTAAATGCCAAAAGTCTTTTAGGAAATTTAGTGCCTTTCTTACAAGAAAATTCATCCAGCTCCAGCTCTTCTTAAATTCTCATAAAAATTCAACTACAGTGACGCCATCTCCCCCTTCTCCATGCCTTCCAGGCCTGAAATTGAGAGAGTAGGAGCATTTGAACAAGTGTTTTCTAACCGCTTCTTTTACTTTGCCTTCGCCATGTCCATGAACAATGACGCCATGGGTAAGATTATCTGAAAAAAGTTTGTCTAATTTCTGCTCTAATTCTTGGATACTTTCCTCAACTCGGAGACCTCGTAGGTCAATACTATTTCCTTTGTGAGGAAGAACGGTTTCAATTTCGTAATTTAATTTATTGTTTGCTTCTTTTGTCTTGTTGATTGGAATAGGAATTTTTTTTGAAATAATGTCATTTTTTTTCGTTTGATGTTTTGCGCTGTCTTCAATTGTCATGAGGTCTTCAAAGGGGAGTTTTACTTTCATAAATTGAAATTGACATTCAATCAATCCTTTATGATCTGCTGGTTTTAATACGATACCGGCTTGGTCAAATCGTGTCGTTTTTACTTTCATTCCCATTTGCCAAAAATTTGCAGGACGGTAATGAGTTTTAGATTCAGTTATTTTTTTATGGCTTTCTTTAATGGTTTTCACTAAATTTGGCTTTGTTTTAAGTGTGGTATGATCTTCTGTCCCAAGACGTTCTTCTATGTGATGAAAAGAATTTTCCATCTTCTTTTTGGCTTCTTGAACTTCTGCAAGGAGCTCTTCTGATTTGGGTGGGTCTGAGGTTATTGTGGGATTTTTTAGTTTTCTTAACCGAATTTTTAGATTTTTTTCGTGCTGTCTTTCTTTGATTTCTAATTTATTCTCAAAAGAGTTTAATCTTTTTTGTAGCTTATTTGTATAATTTTCAATAATATTATCGCGCCAATTTTGAAACTGAACTTTTTCATTTTTTAAGTTTTCAAATTCTTCTATAAGATTTTGATGAAGATTTTCATGTTTTTGCTGAATTTTTTGAAGATCAGAACTTTTTTGTTGAAGTTCCTTAAGAAGTGATTCAAAATTTCTGGGATTTTCGCCATAATATTTTTTTGCAGAATTTATCATGTTATGGTTAAAGCCTAACCTTTCGCAAAGTTCTAAGGCATAGCTTTGTCCTGGTAAATTTTGCAAAAGCTTATAGGTAGGTCTTAAATATTGGCTTTCAAATTCCATGCTTGCATTTTTGAATACGGATCCTTCTATGGCTAAGGTTTTTAGGGCTGAGAAGTGCGTGGTAATTACTACGGTTGCTCCTTTTGAGGCAAGTTCCTCAAGTACTGCTTGCGCAATAGCAACTCCCATAGCAGGATCGGTTCCCACAAAGCCTTCATCTAGCAAAACAAGGCTGCTGTGATTTGCGCACTCCAGTATTGTTTTAATATGCTGAAGATGTCCTGAGAACGTGGAGAGATCTTCTTCTCTATTTTGCTGATCGCCCATATTTACATAGATTTCGGAAAAACTATGACACAAGGCTTTTTCGCACGGAATAAAAAGTCCGCATTTGGCCATCAGACATAATAAACCAGCTGTTTTCATGGTTACGGTTTTCCCCCTGCATTAGGGCCACTTAAAACGCACACATGTCCCAAAAGCAATTCTAAGTCATTAGCAACGCATTTTTTTTG